>NZ_JBGFFF010000023.1:0-43803 GCF_056175785.1 Acidovorax sp. LjRoot204 | reverse complement strand
GACCTGTTCAGCGACTGCAACAGCAGTCAGCGAACCAGACAGTGCAGCTTCAGCAGAACCTGCGGATGCAGGGGCAGTACCTGGACAGGGAAACGGGGCTGCACTACAACACGTTCCGGTACTACGACGCGGACTTGGGGGCGTTTACGACGCCGGATCCGATTGGGCTGTCGGGCGGATTGAACCTGCACCAGTATGCGCCTAACCCGATTAGCTGGATTGATCCTTGGGGGTGGTCGCCGTGCGATAAAAAAATTGCTGCATTGCGTAACGGTGGCAATGGGACAGCAGTTAACGTCAAAACTAAGAAAGAAGCAGATGAATTGCTAAAAGCAGCATTTCCTGGAGCCCAAAAGGTAAGAGGCATTGGGTCGCAAGATGCTCAAGGTATCCGTAAGCAGAGAAAAATGGAGCAGTTTAAGAAAAACGATGGTCAAATTCGATACCGTAAAGACTACGCGATGGACTCAAAGACTGGGCGTGTTTATGGACATAATGATCCAAAAGGCACTGGGCACGGATCCAAGCCCCATATCAACATTAAAAATCAGACGGTAAAATGGTTCGAATCGATATAGGGGATTGATTTTGAGTGTGCAGAAAATTATTGAGGCAATAAATTCGAGAAAGACGTGGGGTTATTCTTGTGAAGAGTGCGATGGGAATGTTGTTTTCTTTCTTCAGTTCGCGATGAAGAGGGAAGGCTCAAAGTTCATCTGCTATTTTTTTAAGATTCCCGTATCTGAAATGGACGTCGTAGAAGATATTCACGACTACGAAAAACTCTCTGAGTTTAATTCTTTTGATGATGCTCTTGATTTCATTCGATCAAACGGGGGATGCTTCGAGAATTTTTCTGCGTTTAAGGGGCTGAAGCCAATATAGCCGATTAGCGAAGTATTGAAATTTCCGGCGGGCTGATTTCGTCCCGATGTTTGCGCTATGCACCGCTGGCGCGCCTTCATGCCAGCGGGGCCGCCACGGAGCAAGGGGGCTGGAGCCACCCAAGAGCCGGCGCAGCAGATCCAGTAATCAATAACGATAGCGACCAGTGCTCTACCCACAGGCGCTGAAAGCCAAAACTCTCCAAATAGTAAACGGCGGAAGCGCAATACTGGGCCTCGTTGGAAACCCAGTCGCAACGACAAGCCATCCCTAGAACTGGCACGCAAGGGACTACAGCCTCGACCTCGTTTTGCGAGGTGTATCACTTCCACACCCAGCCCAACGGCCTGCCGGAAGAGCTGAGCGACACCAGCCGCCATTTGGTGTGGACAGCGCAGTACAGCACGTGGGGCAGTACTGTCAGGGAGGAATGGCAGAGCTACGACGAAGCGGGAAGACCTGTTCAGCGGCTGCAACAGCAGTCAGCGAACCAGACAGTGCAGCTTCAGCAGAACCTGCGGATGCAGGGGCAGTACCTGGACAGGGAAACGGGGCTGCACCACAACGCGCGATGGAGGTCCGTCGCCGCCATGGAGTACCAAACGCCGCAGTCTCAGGGTGTGGGCGGGGTGCACGAAAGTAGAGCGCGTCCCATCCTGCGAGTCCAAGGTCATGTGCGCTATCTGGAACAGCAGCGCAATTGACGGGCCGTTCTGCAGCCCACTTCACTTGGATAGAGGAGGAGATGCCCTGCCTACTTCGCCGTGATCTTCACCGCATGCAGTGCCTGCGTGGTGTTGAACTTCACCCGGATGGACTTGGCGGGCACGCCTTGCTTGACCAGTTCGTTGCGCACTGCCATGGCACGCATCAATGCGATCTCACGGGCATCGACCGGTGCGTCTTTGCGGTGGCAGAAGCCGGTAATCTCCAGGCGTTCTGTGGGCTCGCGTGTCGCGGCCAGGCGGGTCAGGATGGCCTGCGTCTCGGGCGACAGCTTGACTTGGTTGGCTTTGAACTGGGCCACCATGCCATCCTCAGGCAGGCGCGGCTCCTCCGGCACCGGTGCGGGCGCGGGTTCAGCCGGGGGTGCGGGGGGTACAGGGGCGGGCGCGGCAGCCACTTCGGGCTCCGGCGGCGGGGGCGGCGTGTCGGCGCAACCTGCAAGCAGCAGTGCGGCGGCGGTCAGCAAACCAACGGGGGCGAAGCGTGTGTGAAAGAGCATGGACATCCCTTCGAGTTGAAAAAATAGTGATGGAAACTTGCGCGCTGAAACGATGACTCTTTGAGCGGCCTGGAACTGACCAGTAGGTCCTCGCCAGTCCGCGCGGAGGCCCTCAGAGGGCCACTGGCGCGGCGGCCTGCTACCGGCGGGACACATTTCGCGGCCAGCCAGATAGCGACTGGCGGAGGCGTCACCTTGGTGGCGCAAATCCCGCCACAGAAGACCGAAGACGAGACTCGGTGCCGTGGCAGTGGCAGAGCCGCACAGCGGCCCTGTCCGCTATTGCACCAGTTGCCAGAAGGTGACCTGCGCGAATTTGGCGTCGTTGGCCCAAGGGTCCCAGATGGTTTTGTCCCCCCGGCTTTTGGCACCTGGCCACGAGCCCAACGAGGTGGACATGGCCGGCGCGTAACTGCCCCGCGTGCGCAGGGTCTCTGCCTTGCCGTCGCGGGTATAGCTGTAGCCGCCCGCCGTCGTGTCTGGCCCAGGGTAGACAACGATCACGTGCCCGTTGGTGGCCTCGGATTTGCCGCCCACCACCAGCACACCTTCGCGCGCCAGACGGCCCACCTGTCCTGCCGGGACGATCTTCCAGTGCGCCTGCCCGCGCATGTGTTCGACCAGTGCGTTGGCGCTCATCCAAGCCTGGTTGGGCAGGTACTGCTTGATCACATGCCAGACGGCATGGCTGCATGAGTTGGGATACAGCGCATAGGCAGCATCGCAAGCCTGCTTGAGCTTGCTGACGGACTGCGCGGTTTCGGCTACGTCTGTGGGCACGAGGTCTTGTCCTGTGAAGGGGTGGTGTTCTTGGGGGTGTAGGTCCCCTTGTGAGGATTCCAGTGCAGGCTGGGCAGCGTGGAGTCACCGCCCACGGCAGGGGACTGCACCTTTAGGCGCAGTTCGTGCGGGGTACCGCGCTGCCATCGCCCGGCGCTGATGGTTAATTCCTGCGGGGGATCGACTGGGAAGAGGTGCGGGATGCGGCCCAGGCAGCGACCCGTCGCGTCAACGAGCATGGGCAGAGGAAAGTCGCGCCACGCCGCATCAGCGGGCAAGGTTTTGTAATAGTCGTCGGTGAACACGCTGAGCAAGCTCACCTTGGCAGCAACCGGCGCAGCCACGGAAGGCGGCTGCTGCGCGATGGCACATATACGCACTGCAGCACGATAGGGCTCCATCTCGGCAGGCAGACCCACGCTGCGGTCCACCGGCACGCACAAGGCTGGTGGTATGTTCACAAAGTCATGGGCTTGAGCAGCGCAGGCGGCGACAAGAAATGACGCAGCGGCAAAGCACGCTCGCCATCCAGCGAAAGCAGACATGAAGAGGGGCCTCCCAAACAGCAGAAAATGCGACCGAGTGGTCTCTGCCACTCTGAAACGACGCCGAGTGTCGCCGGTGTTTTCTGCTGTTTTGACGTCAATGCGTCTGTAGGCAACTGCTTGATTCAGCTTTCACAAATGCCTACATGGCGCATCAATTGGTAACGCCAGGCATGCGCGGAGCACCCTGATATGTGCTGATAAGCTCATCATCGCCTGTGATGGCGCGCGCAAAGAGCGGTGCCGTCCTCCGCGAGCCGGGGCAGTGGGTTCAGGCCGCCAGTGCCGCCTCAATATCCCCCCCCAGCTTCTTCGGCGCGTCCTGCGGTGCATAGCGGCGTATCACGCGGCCGTCCTTGCCGACGAGGAACTTGGTGAAGTTCCACTTGATGGCCTTGCTGCCCAGCAGGCCCGGGGCTTCGGCGGTGAGCCACTGGTACAGGGGCGAGGCGTTGGCGCCGTTCACGTCGATCTTGGCCATCATCGGAAAGCTCACGCCGTAGTTGAGCTGGCAGAAGCTGGCGATCTCGTCGTTGCTGCCGGGGTCCTGGGCGCCGAACTGGTTGCAGGGGAAGCCCAGCACGACGAGGCCTTTGTCTGCGTATTCCTTGTGCAGTTCTTCCAGCCCGCCGAACTGGGGCGTGAAGCCGCAGGCGCTGGCGGTGTTCACGATGAGCAATACCTTGCCGCGGTATTGCGACAGGGGCACGGCCTGGCCGTTCATCTGCAGGGCTTCAAAGTCGTAGATGCTGGTGGACATGCGGGTTCTCCGGGTGGGGATGACGGGCCATCGTAGCCCCAGCTGCAGAGGCCTGTGCGCAGGCGGGTCAATCCATCAATGAGGGCCCGCAGCACCCGGTCGGCGGAACTGCAGCGCCGCCAGCAGCGAAGCCAGCAGGATCAGCGCCCCGCCCAGCACGGTGCGCGTGTTCAGCGTGGCCGCGCCCAGCAGGGCCGACGACACGCTGGCAAACATCACCTCCGACAGCATCACCAGCGCCGTCGTGCCCGCCGCCAGGCGGGCGGCGCCAAATTGCAGCGCCCAGTTGCCCAGCATCAGCACCCCGGCCAGCAGCAGGCCGGTGACGACCCAGGKGGCATTGACGGCAGGGAAGGGTTCCACCACGCCCACTTGCAGGCCAATGCTGGCCACCGCCAGCGCCATGAGCATGCAGCCGCCAAACATCGAGAACATGCGCGCGGGCCCCGGCACGGTGTGCAGGCGGCGCAGTGTGACGTTGGTGAGCGCGAACATGAAACCGCCCAGCAACGCCAGAGCGTCGGCCAGCGACAGGTTCTGCAGCAGGCGCGATGCAGGCGCGCCCTCGGGCAGCAGCACCAGCACCACGCCGCAGAAAGCCAGCGCCAGGCGCAGCAGCGCCGCAGGGGTAGGGCGCTCGCCCAGCACCTTCCAGGCCAGCAGCACGGCCCAGGCGGGCATCAGATAGAACAGCAGGATCACGCGCACCACGTCGCCAATGGTCACGGCCCAGTTGAAGGCCACGTTGTTCAGCCCCGAGGCCAGCGCCAGCAGCCACAGCTGCGGATGCGCGCGCACCTGCTGCACGATGCCGGGGCGCCACGCCAGCAGCGCCAGCAACACCACCGCATACATGCAGGCCGTGGCCCACAAGGGGTGCAGCCCCGCCTGGTGCATGTGCTGGAAAGGCCACCACGCCAGCCCCCAGACAAAGGCGTTGAACAGCAGGGCGGCAAAGGGGAGTGGAGAGTGCATTGAAGGCAAAAACAGGCTGTAGCGCTTTTTGAATATGCGCTGATAGCTATAAATTGTGTAGCAAATGGCGGTGATTCGTGCCGCTCAAAAACCGGCGCGGCCCAGACCAGTGCCACCGTGGAGCTGGCTTTGCCAGTCCACTGGTGGCGTCCCCCTACGGGGGAAGCGGCGCAGCCGCTCAGGGGGGCTTCTCAATGGTGCGTATCGTGCCGCGCGATGTCCAGCAGGTGGTTCACTTCGTCGCGGTGGTTCACGCAGTTGCGCTGGTGCCAGCGGCGGATGACCCACATGATGCCCGCCACCACCAGCCCGAAGGTGGTGATGGCACCAAACACCGACAGGCCCAGCTTGAGCGACAGGCTGTAGAACGCCCCCAGGCCCAGGATGCAGGCCTGCTCGTTGAAGTTCTGCACGGCAATCGASCGGCCYGCGCCCATGAGGTTGTGGCCSCKGTGCTGCAGCAGGGCGTTCATGGGCACTACCAGATAGCCGCCCAGGCCACCCAGCACGATGAGGAACGGAATGGCCAGCCAGATGTTGCTGATGAACACCATCAGGATCAGCAGCAAGCCCATCGCAATGCCCAGCGGGATCACGCGGGTGGCCATGTCCAGGCGCATGCGCATCGATGCCACCACGGCACCCACGGCGGTGCCGATGGCCACCACGCCGGTCAGGGCCGAGGCCTGGGTGGTGTTGTAGCCCAGGGCCACGGCGGCCCAGGCCAGCACGATGAACTTGAGGTTGCCACCGGCGCCCCAGAACAGGGTGGTGGTGGCCAGCGAGATCTGGCCCAGCTTGTCGCGCCACAGGCGGCTGTTGCAGGCCCAGAAGTCGGGCAGCAGGTTGAGCGCGTTGGCCACCACGCTGCGCGACGGGTCRGCGCGCAGGGGGCGCATCTCCACCCCGGTGTGCGGGATGCGGGTGTTGAACCAGGCAGCCAGTGCATAGACAGCGATCAGCGCTGCGATGGCGGCCTCGGCGGGGGTGTCCACGCCGGTGTCGATCACGGGGAAGTCAAAGCCCAGCAGCATGCCCGACAGCTGCTGCCCCACCAGCTGGCCGCCCAGTAGCACGCCCAGGATGATTGATGCAATGGTCAGGCCCTCGATCCAGCCGTTGGCCTTGACGAGCTGGGACGCGGGCAGCAGTTCGGTCAGGATGCCGTACTTGGCGGGCGAGTAGGCCGCAGCACCCAGCCCCACCACGGCGTAGGCCATGAGCGGGTGCGAGCCAAACAGCATCATCAGGCAGCCCGCCACCTTGATGGCGTTGCTGACAAACATGACCTTGCCCTTGGGCAACGCATCGGCAAAGGCGCCGACGAAGGGCGCCAGCACCACATAGAACAATGCGAACATGGGCACCAGGGCCGCACGCTGCCACTCGGGGGCGCCTCCGGTGCGCAGGAGTTCCACAGCGGCTACGAAGAGTGCGTTGTCGGCCAGCGAGCTGAAAAACTGCGCCGACATGATGGTGTAAAAACCGCGCTTCATCGAATGGCTGGTGAGAGCATCAGTTGGGCTGATGCCCTGGTAAATGTGAAGAATCGTAGCGAGGGACAGGCGGTTATATCACGCGGATAAACGGCCACAGTGCCAGAATCCGGCGCTGGTCCCCCGGTAAATCCCTCGCTCCATCAGGTCTGTCCCATGCCCCGTCCCATTGCTGCCACCATCCACACCACGGCCCTGCACCACAACCTCGCGCGCGTGCGCCAGTCGGTGCCTGACGCCAAGGTGTGGGCGGTGGTCAAGGCCAATGCCTATGGCCATGGCATCGAGCGGGTGTACGAGGGCCTGCGCGGCGCCGACGGTTTTGCGCTGCTGGACCTGGCCGAGGCCGAGCGCGTGCGCCACCTGGGCTGGCGCGGGCCCATCCTGCTGCTCGAAGGCGTGTTCGASSCGCGCGACCTGGAGCTGTGCTCGCGACTGGGCCTGTGGCATGCGGTGCACTGCGACGAGCAGATCGACATGCTGGCTGCGCACAAGACGCAGGTGCCGCACCGGGTGTTCCTCAAGATGAATTCGGGCATGAACCGGCTGGGCTTCACGCCCGAGCGCTACCGCGCCGCGTGGGCCCGGCTCAATGCGCTGCCGCAGGTGGACGAGATTTCGTTCATGACCCACTTCAGCGACGCCGATGGCCCGCGGGGCATTGCGCACCAGATGGCGGCCTTCAACGCCGCCGCGCAGGACCTGCCTGGCGAGCGCAGCCTGAGCAACAGTGCCGCCACGCTGCGCCACGCGCAGGATGCGGGCGTGCGCGCCGACTGGGTGCGCGCGGGCATCGTGGTCTATGGCAGCGCGCCTGACTTCCCCGAGCACCAGGCTGGCCACTGGGGGTTGCAACCCACCATGACGCTGTCCACGCGCCTCATCGCCACCCAGCAACTGCAGGCGGGCGACACCGTGGGCTATGGCTCGCGCTTCACGGCCGACGGCCCGCTCACCATTGGCATCGCCGCCTGTGGCTAYGCCGACGGCTAYCCGCGCCACTGCRACACCGGCACGCCGGTGCTGGTGAACGGCRTKCGCACSCGCMTGGTGGGSCGSGTGAGCATGGACATGGTGACCGTGGACCTTACGCCCCTGCAGCAGGCGGGTGTGGAGGTGGGCTTTGGCAGCGAGGTCACGCTCTGGGGCCGCGCCAGCAATGGTGTGGTGTTGTCCATCGACGAGGTGGCGCAGGCGGCAGGCACCGTGGGCTACGAGCTGATGTGCGCCCTGGCGCAGCGCGTGCCGGCGGTGGTGGACGCCGGGGCCTGAAGCCCCCCTTCATTGGCGTGCGGCAGGGCGCGGTTCGCGCACAAGTTCACGCCGCAGGGCCCGCCGGTGTGGGGCGCGGCCTGAAACTGGTGTGAAATGGCGCCGTCTGTTTGCCGCCGCGCGCAGCGCGCTCCTTCCATGGCCACACCCCGCAGCAACTCCTCCAGTTCCAAGAAAAAAGGCAGCTCCACTTGGCGCTCGGTGCGCATGCCGCACCACGGCGCGGTGGCGCGCACCCTGCAGCAGCGCTACAGCCTGCGCTGGCACGGGCTGCTGATCGGCAGCTTCACGCTGCTGCTGATGTGGGCCACCTCGTACCTGCAGATGGTGCTGGGCGTGGATTCACTGGCGCTGCGGTACTTGATCACGCTGTCGGTGGGCTACGTCGGCTATCTGCTGGTGCTGCGCGCCTGGGCAGCACGGCTGGTGCGTCGGGACGGGTCGTCGGGCGATGGCAGCAGTGTGGAATTGCCCGACATCTCCTGGCCCAGTGGCAATGGCCCCTCCGGTGGAGGCCAAGTGCCCTTGCCGCGCACCGGCGGTGGCAACTTTGGCGGCGGTGGCGCATCGGGGGACTTTGGGGGCGGATGGACGCAGGGCCTGTCCAGCGGGGGCTCCGGCAGCGACTCCAGCGTGCTGGGCGATATTGCCGGGGGCGCGGCCGATGCGCTGGGCAGCGCCGACGAGGGCGCCGTGGTGGTCGTGCCCGTGGTGGCCATCTTTCTCATCGGCGCGGCGCTGATCCTGGGCGCGGGCTCGCTCGCCATGCTGTTCTTTGGCTGGGATGTGCTGCTCACAGTGGCGGTGGAGATTGCCTTTTCGGTGGCCACGGCCCGCGCCGCCGTGGGGGTGGAGCGCGAGGGCTGGCTCAGCGCCGCCGTGCGCCTGACCTGGAAGCCGCTGCTGGGCGCGCTGGTTTGCGCCGTGCTGCTGGGCGCCACCATCGACCATTTCCTGCCCCATGTGCATTCGCTGCCCGAGGCGCTGCGCGTGATCCAGGGGCGCTGATTTGCTCTCTATCTGATAGCTGCCAGGGCATATTGCACTAGCGCTTGGGGCAAAAATCCCTTCAAAAGCGTTGGAAACCCCCTGTGGGGCCCTTAACGGGAGGACCGACCCTTGCCATGGCCGCAGTCCTCGCCAGTCTCCAGGGGTGGCAGCGCGTCCAGGTTGGTCCGCACCCGCGCCAGCAGGGCCAGCAGCTGCGCCTGGGTGGCGTCGTCGCAGCCCGCCAGCACCTGGGCCGACAGGGTTTGCCGCGCGGCCTGCAGCGCCTGGTAAAGCGCTTGGCCCTCGGCGCTCAGCGTGAGGCACAGGCTGCGCCGGTCCTCGGCGTGGGGCTGGCGCTCCAGCCAACCCTTGTCCTGCAACAGGCCCAGCATGCGCGCCACCTGCGCCTTGTCGGCGCCGCTGTGGCGCACCAGCTCTTTCTGCGTGGCGCCGGGGTGGCGGCCAATGAAGTTCAGCGCGCGCACTTCATTGAAGGTCAGGTCCGGGTGCACGGAGGTCATCGCGCGCACCATGCGCGCCCGGTAGGCGTGCATCAGGTCGTGCAGGGCTTCAAACACATCGGGGCGGGCACGTGGGGGCATGGCGTGGCTATCGGTTGACAAAGTCAACTGAATGGCGGATGATTTGGTTGATTAAATCAACATTTTACGCCATGAACGCTTCCTTGCCCCTGGCCGCCACGGCCCCCTCCCTCGCTATCGAGCGCATTCGCCATCCCCTGCAGGGCCGCCATCTCCAGGTGGTGCGCCGCACCCAGGTCAGCCCCGGCTTTGTGCGACTGACCCTGGCCGGCCCCGAGCTGGCGGGGTTTGTGAGCGCCGGGTTCGACGACCACCTCAAGCTCATCCTTCCCTCCCCCGGGCAAGACCGCCCCACCTTGCCCACGCTGCAGGACGGTCGCCCCGTGTTCGACGGCCCCCGCCCCGTGCTGCGCGACTACACCCCCGCGCGTTTTGACGCCGCAGCGGGCGAGCTGGACATCGAGGTCGCACTGCACGATGCGGGCCCCGCCACCGACTGGGCCGCCAGCGCCACCGTGGGCCAGTGGGTGGGCATTGCCGGGCCGCGCGGCAGCATGGTCGTGCCCACGGGCTTCGATTGGCACTGGCTGCTGGGCGACGAAACCGCGCTGCCCGCCATCGCCCGCCGCCTGGCCGAGCTGCCCGCCAGCGCGGTGGCCACCGTGCGCATCCAGCTGAGCAACCCGGCCGACCAGCGGGTGCTGACCAGCGCGGCGCAGCTGGACCTGCAGTGGGTGAGCGCGCTGCCAGCCGCTGTGGAGGCGCTGCCGCTGCCCGCGGGCGCGGGCTTTGTCTGGGCTGCGGGCGAACACAGCGACATGGCCGCCGTGCGCCGCGTCGTGCTGGCCAAGCCGGGCGTGGACCCGAAACGCATGCGCATCTCCGCCTACTGGAAGCGCGGCGCGGCGGACCACCACGAAGACCTGGCGAGCGCTGCGTAGTCGGCCCTTGCTTGCTACATCACTCTCGACTTTCCTCTCAGCGCAGCAGCGTCAGCGCAGCCGCCTTTTGTACTGCCTGCGTCACGTGCTGCAGGGCCTGCACGTTCAGGCGCCAGCACTGCCAGTACAGCGGCACGTCCACCGGCTTGTTCGCAATCAGCTCGACCAGGGCGCCGGTCTTCAGGTCGTCCTCTACCAGCGGGTCGGGCGTCATGCCCCAGCCCAGGCTGGCGCGGGTGGCTTTGACGAACGCATGCGCCTCGGGCAGCCAGTGCACGGGCGGCGCCAGCTTGCGGCGCGTGATGCGGCCCACAAAACGCGCCTGCAGCGCATCCTTGCGGTTGAACACCAGCATGGGTGCCTGCGCCAGGGTGGTTGCGTTCACGCCCTGCGCAAAGTGGCGCTCCATGAACGCAGGGCTGGCGAGCGCGCGGTAGCGCAGCGTGCCCAGCGGCAGCACCTGGCAGCCCTGCACGGGCTGCGGGTCGGCCGTCACGGCGGCCATCACGCGGCCTTCGCGCAGCAGGTTGGCCGAATGGTCCTGGTCTTCCACATGGATGTCGAAGGTGATGGCCTGCCCCTCGGCCGCCTGCGCCATGGCGTGGGGGAACCAGGTGGCCAGCGAGTCGGCATTCACGCCAATCGCCAGCCGCGCGGTGCTGTGCTGCCCGCCGCCAATGGTGGCCAGCGCATCGGCCTCGCTCAACGCCACCTCGCGCGCATGGCGGTACAGCGCCTGCCCGGCCTCGGTGGGCGTGCAGGGCGTGGCGCGGCGTACCAGCACCTGGCCCACGCGCTCTTCCAGCAGCTTGATGCGCTGCGACACCGCCGAGCGCGTGACATGCAGCACGGCCGCCGCCCGCTCGAAGCTGCCTTCATCGATCACCGTGGCAAAGGCGTTGAGCTGGGCGGAGTCGAGTTGCATGGGTGGTTAGCAATTCTGACGGATCGTTAAAAAGTATAGCTGGCGTCAACGCAGGCCCTTGGCCAGAATCCCTGCCCATGGTCTCCACTGCCTTCGTTCACGGTTTCACTTCCACTGCCATGCTCATCATGGCCATTGGCGCGCAAAACGCATWTGTGCTGCGCCAGGGTCTGCGGCGCGAGCATGTGATGCCCGTGGTGATGGTGTGTGCGCTGTCGGACGCGCTACTGCTGCAGGTGGGCGTGTGGGGCATGGGCGGCGTGCTACTGGCCCGGCCTGAATGGGCGCAGTTCATGCGCTGGGCGGGCGCGCTGTTCCTGTTGATGTATGCGGCACAGACGGCCTCGCGGGCGCTGCGCCCCGGCCAGTTGCTGGTCGCCACCAGCGGCCCCGGCGCCAGCCTGCGCACCACGCTGGCCACGGTGGTGGCGCTCACCTGGCTCAACCCGCATGTCTACCTGGACACCGTGGTGCTGCTGGGCACCATGGCCACGCCGTACCCGGCCTGGGGGCGTGCACTGTTTGCGGCGGGTGGCTCGCTGGCCAGCGCGCTGTGGTTCTTGTTGATCGGCCTGGGCGCCCGCTGGCTGGCGCCATTGTTTGCCACACCGGCGGCTTGGCGGGTGCTGGACGGGGTGACGGCCACCACCATGCTGGTGCTGGCAGGGGTGATGGCTCTAAGCTAAGAAGAATAAGTTCGTTTTCTAAAAGCGCCGCTTGGGGGATAGTCTGGCCATTCAGCATTCTTTGGCGTTTTTGCCTATCCTCCCGTCCATGCGCTTCAAGCACCTTCTCCTGGCCGCCGCCGTTGTTGCGGCCCTGCCCCTGGCCGCACAGTCCGCCACCTTCCGCTGGTCCCGCTCGGTGGACATTTCCACCTGGGACATCCACACCCAGAACGTGGGCGTGAACAACACCATGCACGGCGCGGTGTACGACACGCTGGTGGAATACAACAGCAAGACCTTCAAGCCCGAGCCCTCGCTCGCCACCGAGTGGAAGCTGATCAAGCCCACCCAGCTGCGCCTGACCTTGCGCAAGGGCGTGAAGTTCAGCGACGGCAGCGAGTTCACGGCCGACGACGCCAAGTTCTCGCTGGAGCGCGCCAAGGCCAAGAGCTCCAACTTCGCGGTCTACACGCAAGGCATTGACCGTGTGGAAAAGGTCGATGCCTACACCATCGACATCCACTCCGACCTGCCCAACCCGGTGCTGGTGAACCAGCTGACCGAGCTGCGCATCATGAGCAAGGCCTGGGCCGAGAAGAACAAGTCGGTCGAGCCCAAGGACATCAAGACCAAGGACGAAAACTTTGCCCACCGCAATGCGCTGGGCACTGGCCCCTACCAGCTCAAGCAGTGGACGCCTGACCAGCGCGTGGTGCTGGAGCCCAACCCCCACTGGTGGGGCAAGGGCAAGTACCCCACCAACCTTACCGAGATCGTCTACACCCCCATCAAGGCCGACGCCACGCGCACAGCGGCGCTGCTGTCGGGTGAGGTGGATTTTGTGATCGACCCGAGCCTGCAGGACCTGGCGCGCATCAAGCAGACGCCCAACCTGCAGGTGCTCGAAGGGCCCGAGTACCGCACCATCTTCCTGGGGCTGGACCAGTTCCGCGACGAGCTGCCCGGCTCGGACGTGAAGGGCAAGAACCCGCTGAAGGACCTGCGCGTGCGCAAGGCGCTGTACCAGGCCATCGACATCCAGTCCATCCAGCGCGTGGTGCTGCGTGGCCTGGCCCAGCCCACGGGCACACTCATCGCCAACCAGGTCAACGGCTGGACCAAGAAGGCCGACGTGCGCTACCCCTACGACCCCAAGGCCGCGCAAAAGCTGCTGGCCGATGCGGGCTACCCCAACGGGTTTGAGGTGGACTTTGCCTGCAGCGCGGGCCGCTACATCAACGACGAGCAGCTGTGCCAGGCCATCACCTCACACTGGGCCAAGGTGGGCGTGAAGGCCAAGCTGCGCTCGCTGCCGTTTGCCACCTACTTCCCGATGATCCAGCGCAACGAAGCCAGCATCTACCTGCTGGGCTGGGGTGTGCCCACGTTCGATGCGTTCTACAGCCTGCAGTCGCTGGTGCGCACGACGGGCGCGGGTGGGGACGGCAACTTCAACCTGGGCCGGTTCTCCGACCCGCAGATGGACGCGCTGATCGAGCGTGTGAAGAAGGAAACGGACACCGCCACGCGCAACGGCCTGATCGAACAGGCGCTGATCAAGGAGCATGAGCTGGTGTCGCACATCCCGCTGTACAACCAGGTGATTCCGTGGGCGGGCACCAAGAAGGTGGACATCATCCACCGCGCCGACAACCGCATCGATTGGCGGTATCTGAAGGTGAACTGATCCCGGTTGCCAGCAAAAAGCCCCGGTGCTTCGAGCCAGAAGCACCGGGGCTTTTTTGCGTCCGCAGGTGGCGTATCAGGCCAGTGCGCGCTGCACGGCGGGGCGCTGCAGCATGCGCTGCGTGTGTGCAAACACCTTCGGGAACTGGGCGATGTCCACGCCGTCGCTGTGCAGCCAGGTGCCGATGGTGAACAGGTAGCCGTCGGCCACGGTGTATTGCTCGCCCATCACCCAGGGCCCCTGGTCCGCTTGCGGCAGGTAGTGGGTTTCGATGAGATTGAAGCAGTCGGTCATGTTCTGCGGCACCTTGCGCTGCATGGCCGCCTGGGCTTCGGGTTCATCGGCCCAGCGGCTGGCGCGGGGGCGGTGGGCATGGGCGATGTGCACGGTGGACGCGAGGTAGCTGTGGAATTCTTGCAGGCGCGCAAAGCCATGCGCGTCGGCGGGCGCCAGGCGCGCCTCTGGAAAGCTCTGCGCCACGTAGGCCAGCAGGGCAGGGGTCTCCGTCAGCGTGCCGTGCGGCGTGGCCAGCGCGGGCACGCGGCCCTTGGGGTTCACCGCCAGGTATTCGGGCGTGCGTTGCTGGCCGGCGGCGAAGTCCACGCGCACCAGGTCGTAGGGGGCGCCCGCTTCTTCCAAAGCGATGCGAACGGCCTGCGCGCAGGTGCCGGGGGTGTAGTACAGCGTGAGTTGGGTCATGGTTGGTTTGCTATAAATTAAATAGCTGCTGGCACATATTCCACCAGCGCCTGCAGTCGATTTTGCTTGAAATGAATCAGTACAGGCCCCGCGTGCGCGCCATCAGCCGCGTGAGGCCCAGCAGGGCGTCTGTGTGCGGCGTGGGCGTGTGGGTGATCTGCCCCAGCTCGCGCACCGCGCCCACCAGGGCGTCGATCTCCATGGGCTTGCCCGCCTCCACATCCTGCAGCATCGAGGTCTTGAATGCACCCAGCTTGCGCGTGACGGCGTGGCGGTCCTCGGGCTGCTGGTCGATGGGCAGGCCCAACTGGTCGCCGATGGCCTTTGCTTCCAGCATCACCGCGCTGACAAAGCCGCGCACCAGCTCGTCGTCCAGGATGCGGTCGGTGGTGGCGCCGGTGAGGGCGCTGATGGGGTTCATGGTGAGGTTGCCCCAGAGCTTGAACCAGATGTCCTTCTGGATGCAGTCGCTCACTTCCACATCGATGCCACCGCGCTGCAGCGTGTCGGCCAGTGCTTGCAGGCGCGGGCTGCGGCTGCCGTCCGGCTCGCCCACGATGAGGCGGTTGCCAAAGTGCTGGCGGACGAAACCCGGAGCCTCCAGCGAGCAGCTGGTGTGCACCACACTGCCCACCACGTTGCGCGCCGGGATGGCCTGGGCAATGACGCCCCCCGCGTCCACGGATTCAAGGGCATGCCCCTGCGCCGCACCGCCAAAGCCGTCGAGRAACCACCACGGCACGCCGTTCATGGCGGTGAGCACGATGGTGTCGGGCCCGATCAAGGGCGCCATGGCACGCGCCACGTCGGGCAGGCCCGGGGCCTTGACGGCGACCACCACCAGGTCTTGCACGCCAAGTGCGGCCGGGTCGCTGTGGGCTGTGACGGGCACCTGCGCCAGCGAGCCGTCAGCGCGCCGCATGCGCAGCCCCTCTGCCTGCAGGGCGCGCAGTGTGTCGCCCCGCGCCACCATGCTGACGGTGTGGCCCGCTTGCGCCAGGGTCACGCCCAGCCAGCCGCCGATGGCGCCGGCGCCGTAAATACATGCTTTCATGGATGTCTGTCCTTGAGTCTGAAAGAAGAAAAGTTCAGTAGCCTGCGGGCCGGGTGGGGGCGGCGTCGGTCGCGCTGCGGTAGCGTGCCAGCAGCTCCTGCGCAGCACTCACCAGCAGCATGGTGTCCACGCCCACGGCCACAAACAGCGCGCCCGCCGCCAGCCATTGGCGCGCCTGCGACTCGGTGGTGGCCAGAATGCCCGGCGCCTTGCCTGCGCGCAGGATGCGGGTGATGCCGTCGTGGATGGCGGCCTGCACATCGGGGTGCCCCGGGGTGCCCGGGTGGCCCATGGAGGCCGACAGGTCGGCCGGGCCGATGAACACGCCGTCCACGCCGGGCGTTGCGGCAATGGCATCGAGGTGGGCCATGGCCTCCACCGTCTCGGCCTGCACCAGCAGGCAGATCTGCTGGTTGGCCTCGTGCACATACTGCGGGTACGCCTGCCAGCGCGACGAACGGGCCAGTGCGCTGCCCATGCCACGCACGCCCTCGGGCGCATAGCGCGTGGCGCGCACCAGTTGCTGGGCCTGCTCGGGCGTATCGACCATGGGAACTAATAAGGTCTGTGCGCCGATGTCCAAGTACTGTTTGATCAGTGCCGTGTCACCCACCGGCACCCGGGCGATGGGGTGGGGCGCCTGCACGCCTGGCGGCAGGGCGCTGGTGGCGCTGGCGATGGCCTGCAGCTGGTGCAGGATGGAGCGCAGGTCGTTGGGCGCATGTTCGCCGTCGACCAGCAGCCAGTCGTAGCCGGTGCCTGCGAGGATTTCGGCGCTGTAGGCGTTGGCCAGCCCGAGCCAGAGGCCGATTTGCGCCTGGCCTTGGGCCATGGCCTGTTTGAAGCGGTTGGTGGGTGTCTGCAATGTCAACTCCGTGCGGTGCCAAGCCCGCCATCGTACGGGCTGCGGCGGATCGATGTGGGCATGGCCGCTATAGTCGGCTGCCCCTGCATCGGGGCGCCTCACCGACACCTGCCATGGCCAAAGAAAAAACCACGTTCACCTGCACCGAGTGCGGCGGCACCAGCCCGCGCTGGCTGGGCAAATGCCCGTCCTGCGGCGCCTGGAACACGCTGATCGAGCAGGTGGCCGAGGCCGGGCCGGGCAAGAACCGCCTGAGCACGCCGCAGGGCTACGCGGGTTTGGCCAACGCGCAACCCGTCCTGCCGCTGGCGGCCATCGAGGCCCAGGACGTGGCCCGCACCCCCAGCGGCATCGACGAGCTGGACCGTGTGCTGGGCGGCGGCATTGTGGAAGGCGGCGTGGTGCTCATCGGGGGCGATCCGGGCATTGGCAAATCGACCCTGCTGTTGCAGGCCATGGACGCGCTGCAGCGCGCGGGCCTGCCCACGCTGTATGTGACGGGTGAGGAGAGCGGAGCGCAGGTGGCGCTGCGTTCGCGGCGCCTGGGCATCGACGRCAGCCAGGTACAGCTGCTGGCCGAGATCCAGCTCGAAAAGATTCTGGCGACCGTGGAGGCCACGCAGCCCGCCGTGGTGGTCATCGACTCCATCCAGACCACCTATTCCGACCAGCTCACCAGCGCGCCGGGCTCCGTCGCCCAGGTGCGGGAATGCGCGGCGCACCTCACGCGCATGGCCAAGGGCACGGGCATTGCTGTCATTCTGGTGGGCCATGTGACCAAGGAAGGTGCGCTGGCGGGGCCGCGCGTGCTGGAGCACATGGTGGACACGGTGCTGTACTTCGAAGGCGACACGCACAGCCAGTTCCGCCTGGTGCGGGCCATCAAGAACCGCTTCGGCGCGGTCAACGAAATTGGCGTGTTCGCCATGACCGAGAAGGGCCTCAAGGGCGTGAGTAACCCGAGCGCCATCTTTTTGAGCCAGCATTCCGAGCCCGTACCGGGCAGCTGCGTGATGGTGACGCTGGAAGGCACACGCCCGCTGCTGGTGGAGATTCAGGCCCTGGTGGACAGTGGCGGCCCCAGCCCCCGGCGCCTGTCCGTGGGCCTGGACAAGGACCGCCTGGCCATGCTGCTGGCCGTGCTGCACCGCCATGCGGGGGTGGCCTGCATGGACCAGGAYGTGTTYGTGAAYGCGGTGGGCGGCGTGCGCATCAGCGAACCAGCTGCCGACCTGGCGGTGATGCTGTCCATCACCTCCAGCCTGCGGGGCAAGGCGCTGCCGCGCGGCTTTCTGGCGTTTGGCGAAGTGGGGCTGGCCGGTGAGGTGCGACCCGCGCCCCGGGGGCAGGAGCGCCTGAAGGAGGCCGCCAAGCTGGGCTTCAGCGTGGCCGTGGTGCCCAAGGCCAATGCGCCCAAAAAACCCATCGAAGGGCTGACCATCCACGCCGTCGAGCGGGTGGAAGAGGCCATGAACGTGGTGCGCGGTCTGTAAGCAATGCCCACAGCGCCATGTCCATGGCGCCATAAGACAATCTCGACCTATGAACTTGCGCAATATTCTGGTGCCCCTGGGGGCGGTGGCCCTGATCGGGTTTGGTTTTTATGCCTACGGCTGGGCCGGGGTGGCTGCCGTGGCCGGTGGGCTGGTCATGTGGGGCCTGCTGCACTTCACGCGGCTGATGAGCGTGATGCAAAAGGCCGCCAAGCGCCCCATCGGGTATGTGGGCAGCGCCGTGATGCTCAACGCCCGGCTGACGAAGGGCGTGAACCTCATGCACGTGGTGGCCATGACCCAGGCGCTGGGAGAGCGCGTTTCTGCCGAAAACGTGCAGCCCGAGGTCTACCGCTGGACCGACGGTACCCGCTCGCACGTCACCTGCGAGTTCCAGCAGGGCAAGCTGGTGGTGTGGACCCTGGTCCGCCCCCAGGACAACCCTGCTGCTGATGGAGAAGGCGCGCCGCCCGCCGCCCCGTAAAATCCTGGTTTTGCGACCCACAGCAACCAAAGGACACCCATGAGCCCCGTAGTTCCCTCGMTGGMCGACCGTGACGGCAAGATCTGGATGGACGGCSARMTSGTSGAYTGGCGCGACGCCAAGATCCACGTGCTGASCCACACSCTGCAYTACGGCTGCGGCGCCTTCGARGGCGTGCGCGCCTACAACACCGCCAATGGCACGGCGATCTTCCGCCTGGMMGAGCACACCGASCGCCTSTTCAACAGCGCCAAGATCCTGCGCATGAAGATCCCSTTCACCAAGGAAGAGGTGAATGAGGCCCAGAAAGCCGTGGTGCGCGAAAACAAGCTCGAATCCTGCTATCTGCGTCCATTGACCTGGATCGGCTCGCAAAAGCTGGGTGTTTCGCCCAAGGGCAACCAGATCCATCTGATGGTCGCKGCCTGGKCCTGGGGCGCCTAYCTGGGCGARGARGGCMTSAAGCGCGGCATCCGCGTSAAGACCWSCAGCTWCACCCGCCACCACGTCAACATCACSATGACGCAGGCCAAGGCGGTGAGCAACTACACCAACTCCATCCTCGCCAACATGGAAGCSACGGACGACGGCTACGACGAAGCCCTGCTGCTGGACAGCTCGGGTTTTGTGTCTGAAGGCGCGGGCGAAAACATCTTTGTGATCAAGAACGGCGTGATCTACACGCCCGACCTGTCGGCCGGCGCCCTGAACGGCATCACCCGCAACACCGTGTTCCACATCGCCAAGGACCTGGGCCTGGAGATCGTGCAAAAGCGCATCACGCGCGACGAGGTGTACATCGCCGATGAGGCCTTCTTCACCGGCACAGCCGCTGAAGTCACACCCATCCGCGAACTCGACCGGATCGAGCTGGGCAGCGGATCGCGCGGCCCGATCACTGAAAAAATCCAGAGCGCCTTCTTCGACATCGTCGGTGGCCGCAATCCGAAATACGCCCACTGGCTGAGCAAGGTCTGAAGAACATGTCGCAAGCAACCGTTGAACTCCTGGCCAAAGACCTGAACGCCCAAGGCGGCGTKTTCTGTCCCAGCCCCAAGGCCGACATGAAGCTCTGGAACAGCCACCCCAAGGTGTACCTGGACGTAGCACGCACGGGTGAAGCCAAGTGCCCTTACTGTGGCACGGTGTACCGCCTGAAGGCCGGTGAGCACGTACACGCTGGTCACTGATTGATGCCGGTTGCAGTCGGCGGCGCTACGCCGCCGCCCACGTTGACCGTGGCGGTGCTGACCCTCAACGAGGCGCACCGCATCGAAGCCTGCCTGCAAAGCGCTGCGTTTGCCGACCAGTTGCTGGTGGTGGACAGCGGTAGCACCGATGACACCGTGGCCATCGCCCAGCGCCTGGGCGCCGAAGTCCACAACTACCCCGACTGGCAGGGCTTCGCCGTGCAGCGCAACCGGCTGCTGGCCCATGCGCGGGGCGACTACATCTTCTTTCTGGACGCCGACGAGGTGATGACGCCTGCGTTCGCCCAGGAGCTGCAGGCCATCGTGCGCTCTGGCGCGCAGGCCGTGTGGAGCATCCGCTGGCGCATGGTGGCCTACGGGCACGAACTCAAGTACTTTCGCTCGCAATCGCAGATCGAGCGCCTGTTCGTGCGCGCCATGGTCCGCGAGTTCACGGGCGTGGTGCACGAGCAGGCCGAACTGTTGCCGCCACCGGGCGGTGGCGCCGTGCCGCGCCGCCTGATCGAAGCGCGGCTGCTGCACTACTCGCGCACCACGGTGCGCGGCAGCCTGGAAAAGCTCACCCAGTACGCCATGCTCGGTGCCGCCAAGCGGGCGGCGGCAGGCAAGAAGGGCGGCGTGGTGCGGGGCCTGGCCTCGGGCACCAGCATGTTCCTGCGCCTGTATGTGTTTCGGCTGGGTTTTTTGTGTGGCGGGGCGGGTTTTCTGTATTGTCTGTTTGTGGCACTGGAGGCGTTCTTCCGGTACGCCGCCCTGGAGTACGACCACCAGCAACTGAGCGAGAGCGTGCGCCGTTGACCAAAGCTGACGAAATTTTTGTGCGCCTGTCGGGCGCGGCGGCCTTCATGGTGCCGGGTATGGCGCTGTGGGTGCGCTCGGGCTATTCCTGGGGGGCGGTGGTGCTGCTGTTGTGCAGCCTGGCCACCGCCGGGGTGTGGCTGCGGCGCCCGCCGGGGCGCGATGCCTGGCTGCTTTTGGCCTCCATCGTGGCGATGGGCACGGTCTGGGCCCTCGACTTTGACCCGGCCCAGGGCAGCTGGTCCAACCTGGACCGGCCTGCCAAGTACCTGCTGGCGCTGCCGTGCCTGCTGTATGTGCTGGCCTATCCCCCGCGGGTGCGCTGGCTCTGGGCCGGTATCGCCGTCGGCGCCTGTGGCGCGGGGCTGATCGGTTTGTACCAGGCCATGGTGCTGCACCTGCCGCGCGCCAATGGTTTTACCAACGCCATCCAGTACGGCGGGCTCAGCCTGCTGCTGGGGCTGATGTGTTCGGTCGCGCTGCTGGTGCTGTGGGACCGCTGGAAGCCCTGGCAGCGTGCGGGCTGGGCGGTGGGCATTCTGCTGGGCCTGGAGGGATCGCTGCTGTCCGAGTCGCGCGGGGGCTGGGTGGTGCTGCCGCTGGCGTTGCTGCTGTGCGCCTGGCTGCAGGCCCGCTGTGGCCAGCGCAAGCTGGCCCTTGTGGGCGGCGTGTTGGTCGTGGCGGGTGCGGCCGGGCTGATGGCCTTCAAGGCCAACGAGGTGCGCCTGCGCGTGGATGAGGCGCGGCAGGAGATCACGCAGTACGAGGCGCGGGGCGACGCGGCCAGCTCGGTGGGCCAGCGCCTGGCGCACTGGGGCCTGGCCTGGCGCATGGGCCTGGACCGCCCCTGGACCGGCTGGGGCCGCTACGGCTACGAGGCAGAGAAGCAGCGGCGGGTGGCTGCCGGCGAGGCGCATCCGATTGTTTTGCAGTTCAGCCACGCCCACAACGAGGTGCTGGACATCTTTGCCAAGCGCGGCATCCCCGGCGTGGTGGTCTTGCTGTTTTTCTATGGTGTGCCCCTGGTGCTGTTCTGGCCCACGCGGCGCCGCGTGTTCCCGGGGAGTGCGGGCGTGCTGGATACCGAGGGCCTGTGCCTGCGCATGATCGGGGTGCTGCTGCCCGTGTCCTACATGGGCTTTGGCACCACCCAGGTGTTTTTGGGGCACAACAGCGGCACCATGTTCTACCTGTTCATGGGCATGCTGGTGCTGGCCATCCTGCAAGGCCGCGAGCGCCAGCGGCTGCAGGCGCCGGGGCAGGCCACCGCTCTTTCCTGAAGGACCTCTGCCATGCACATCCTGCTGGTCAACAACTCCCCCATCCCTGTGTATGGCTACGGCGGCACCGAGCGCGTGATCTGGGACCTGGGCAAGACGCTGGTGCAGCAGGGCCACCGCGTGAGCTACCTGGTGCCCGAGGGCTCGACCTGCGACTTCGGCCAGGTGCTGCCCATCCGGCCTGACGAGCCCTGGGAGGGACCGATCCCGGCCGACGTGGACATCACGCATTTCCAGTTCAACCCACGCTCCGAGCTGTCCAAGCCCTACCTGGTGACCGAACACGGCAACGCCCGCAAGCCCAAGCCGCTTCCGCGCAACACGGTGTTCCTGTCGCGCGACCACGCGGCGCGCTACGGCTCCAGCGAATTCGTCTACAACGGGCTGGACTGGGCGGGTTATGGCACCGTTGACTTTGACCGCCCGCGCTCGCACTACCACTTCTTGGGCAAGGCGGCCTGGGGCGTGAAGAACGTGCGCGGTGCCATCAAGGTGGCCAAGATGGCCGGGGTGGAGCTGGACGTGCTGGGCGGCAACCGCATCAACTTCAAGCGCGGCTTTCGCTGGACGCTGTCGCGCAAGATCCACTTTCACGGCATGGTGGGCGGCACGCAGAAGACGGGCCTGCTCAACGCCTCACGCGGGCTGATCTTTCCGGTGCGCTGGCACGAGCCGTTCGGGTTGGCCGTGATCGAGAGCCTGTACTTCGGCTGCCCCGTGTTTTCCACCCCCTACGGCGCCTTGCCCGAGCTGGTGCCCGTGCACTGCGGTGTGCTGTCCGACCAGGCCTCAGTGCTGGCCGAGGCGGTGCGGGGCAACCGCTTTGACCCGCGCGCTTGCCACCAGCATGTGGTGGAGCACTTTGGCGCCGAGCGCATGGCCCGCAACTACCTGCGCATGTACGAACGGGTGCTGGCGGGCGAAACCCTCAATGCCCAGCCGCCCGTGATCCAGGGCCCTGCGCGCGAACTGCCCTGGAGAGGCTGAGACGCCCCCCTGAGTCGCCTTCGGCGCCTTCTCCCCAACGGGGGACGCCACCCGTGGCCTGGCAAAGCCAGCTCCACGGTGGCACGGGTTTTGGGGCGGTTTTGGCCCCAAGCGCTAGTTCAACATGCCTCTGATGCTATAGAAATAATAGCTATTGGTGGCCGACAGTGGAGTTTCCACGCGGCGCGGTGGCCTGCTGCCACTCCTGGGCCAACAACGCCACCAGCTGCGCCGCTGGCATGGGCCGCACCTGGGCCACCCCCTGGCCCGCCCACAGCGACAGGCAGTCGGCCTGGCCCGCCTGGGCGGCCGCGCGGCGCAGCGCGCCCGTCAGTGCGTTCTGCACGGGGTAGGGCGGCACGGTGGCCTCGTCGGCCTGCAGGGCTTGCATCATGCGGTTGACGATGCCGCGTGCTGGCCGGCCCGAGAAGATGCGGGTGGTGCGCGTGTCGGTGGCCTGGGCGCGTGCCAGGGCCTCGCGGTACGCCGGGCCAATCGCCGACTCGGGGCAGGTCAGGAAGGCCGTGCCCATCTGCACCGCCTGGGCGCCCAGCGCCAGCGCACCCGCAATGCCGCGCCCGTCCATGATGCCGCCCGCAGCGATCACCGGGATGGACAGGGCCTGCACGCACTGCGCCACCAGCGGCAGCGTACCCACCATGCTGGCCGCAAAGTCGGCCAGCGATGGCGCCGCTCCGGTGGCGCCGGGCTGTGTGGGCGTGAGGAACGTGCCCCGGTGCCCCCCGGCTTCCATGCCGGAGGCGCAGACAGCATCCGCGCCCACGCTGGCCCAGGCCTGCGCCTCGGCCAGCGTGGTGGCGGTGCCGATCACGTAGCTGCCTACGGCCTGTAGCCTGGCCACCTGCGCCGCCGTGAGGATGCCGAAGGTGAAGCTGGCCACGGCCGGGCGTGCGGCCACCAGGGCGTCGAACTGTGCCGCGAAGTCCTCACACCACTGTGCAGGCCGCTCGGGCACCAGGCCGAACTCCGCGTAGAACGGCGCCAGGCGCTGCAGTGCGGCTTGCACCGTGGCGTCGTCCGGCGTTGGGGTGGCCTGCACAAACAGGTTCATGCCAAAGGGCCGGTCGGTGCGGCGGCGCACCTCGGCGGCGGCCTCGGCCATGGCAGCGGGCGAGCGCATGCCGCAGCCCAGCATGCCCAGGCCGCCGGCCTCGGACACGGCGGCGGCCAGTGCGGGTGTGTCCGACCCGGTCATCGGGCCCTGGATGATGGGCAGCGCAAGGCCCAGGTGGGTGGTGAAGGCGGCGGGCATGGGGGCTCCTTGTGCGATCTGTGGGGGAGGGGGTCAGGTCGATGTGGCGGGGCGGTGTGCTTCGCCGGAGGTCAGTGCGGTCCGCAGCGCGTCCAGCGCGGGCGACTGGTAGCCACGCCGGTGCACCAGCACCGTGTCGCAGGTGGCCAGGGGCACCAGGCGCAGCGCAGGCGGCTCGCGCATCAGGTCGATCACGGCCTGGGGCACCACGCCCGCGCAGCGACCGGTGGCCACACAGGCCAGGATGGCGTGGTACGAGGCCAGCTCCAGCACGCGCGGCGGGCTGCCGTCCTTCTGTTGCATGAAGGCCTCGCCCATGCGGCGGTAGGTGCAGCCTGGGCTGAAGGCGGCCAGGGTGTCCAGCTGCAGGTCCTGGGGCGTGTGCACGGGCGGGTGGTCGGCGGGCAGGGCCAGCAGCAGGGCCTCGGCAAACACGGCGGTGCGCTCCACCGGCGCATCGGCTTCGATGCCCGGCGGGGGCCAGGCCACCAGCGCGCAGTCGATGGTGTGGGCCAGCACCTGCTCCACCAGCTGGCGCGAGGGGGCGGTTGACAGCTCCAGCACCAGCCCGGGCCAATGCGCATGCAGCCGGGCCAACGGCTGGGGCAGGCGTGCGGCGGCCGTGCTTTCCATGGCGCCCAAGCGCAGTCGGCCGCTGGGCTTTTTGGGGTGCACCGACTGGCGCGCTTCTTCGGCCAGCGCCAGCAGGCGGTCGGCATAGCCGCGCAGCGCCTCCCCGGCGGGCGTCAGCACCATGCGCTTGCCCTCGCGCAGGAACAGGGTGGCGCCGAGTTGCTCCTCCAGCTGCTGCACGCGTGTGGTCACGTTGGACTGCACGCGGCCCAGTCGCTCGGCCGCGCGGGTGACGCTGCCTTCCTGCGCCACGGCCCGGAAAATTTCGAGGGCGGCAAAATCCATCATGATTCTTGTTGTGAGATGATTAATGAAAAATAAATCTCAAAACAGAATCATAGACTGGAAACCGCCTGCATGGAACCGCGCACCGCCCCCCAAGACCGCCCCCTGTCCGTAGCGCTGGCGGGCATGGCCGCGCTGGCGGTGGCGATGGGTGTGGGCCGGTTTGCCTTTACCCCGCTGCTGCCCATGATGCTGCACGATGGCGCGGTCACGCTGGCGGGCGGCAGCTGGCTGGCTACGGCCAACTATCTGGGCTATCTCATCGGGGCGCTGGCCTGCATGGCGCTGCCCTGGGTGGCGCCCCGTGCGCGGCAGCGGTGGCATGCGGCGCGGCTGGCGCGCTGGGGGCTCGCGGCCACGGTGCTGCTCACCTTGGGCATGGCGCTGCCGCTGCCGGGCACCTGGCCCGCGCTGCGGTTTGCGGCCGGGGTTGCCAGTGCGCTGGTGTTCTTGAACGTCTCGGTGTGGTGCATGCTGCGGCTGGTGGCGCTGGGCCAGCCCGCGCTGGGTGGGTTGATCTTTTGTGGCCCGGGGCTGGGCATCGTGCTCACCGGCCTGTCGGCCAGTGCCATGGTGGCGCTGCAGTGGCCCGCTGCGGCGGGCTGGGCGGTGTTTGGGCTGCTGAGTGTGGGGCTGTGCGCTGCCATCTGGCCCGTGCTGCGGGGTGTGGCGATGCCCGGGGCGGCCGCAGCCTCCGGCCCGGTGGTGGACGGCTCCACCCCCGGCCACGGGTTCTGGGCGCGCACGGGGCTCACGCTGGCCTATGGGCTCGCAGGGCTGGGCTACATCGTCACCGCCACCTTTTTGCCCGTGATTGCGCGCGCTGCCTTGCCTGCAGGGTCGCCCTGGCCCGACCTGTTCTGGCCGCTGTTTGGTGCCGGCGTGGCGCTGGGCGCGGCGTTGTCCACCCGCACCCCGGCCGCGTGGGACCGGCGCTGGCTGCTGATGGCAGCCTACGTGGTGCAGGCCGGGGCCATCGCGCTCAGCCTGGTGTGGCCGGGGCCTGCGGGGTTTGCGCTGGGCAGCCTGCTGCTGGGCTTGCCGTTCACTGCCATCACCTTTTATGCCCTGCAGGAGGCGCGGCGCGTRTGGCCTGCGGCGGGCGACAGTTTTCCGGGGCTGCTCACGGCGGCCTACGGCATTGGTCAGATCGTGGGCCCGCCCATGGTGGCGTGGATGCTGCACCACGCGGCCACGCAGGGGCAGGGCTTTGTCTACGGGCTGGCTGTGGCCGCCGCAGCGCTCGGTGTGGGTGCGGTGCTATATGCCGCCATGGCCTGGCGCTGGCCCCTGGCGCCCCGCCCGGCAGCGCGCTGAGCGCACGCGAATGCAGGCGCCAATCAGTGCGTGGATGGTGCCAGCGGCAGCGCCAGCACAAAGCACGCGCCGCTGTCGCCGTCAGCACGGTCCTGGCAGTGCACGGTGCCGTTGTGGCGGCCGGCAATCGACCGCACCAGCGCCAGCCCCAGACCCACGCCGCCCGCGCGCTCGCTGGCGCCCGGCAGCCGGTAGAAGGGCTCAAAGATGCGCTCGCGCTGGCCGGGCGGTACGCCCGGGCCGTGGTCGCACACATGCACCTCGGCGCGGCCCTGGCGGCGGTGCACCACCACGGTGATCTCGCCGGTGCTGTAGCGGCGTGCGTTTTCCAGCAGGTTGCGGATCGCCCGGCGCAGCAGCTTGGCCACGCCGCGCACCTCCAGCGAATCGGGGCTCGCGCTCACGTCCAGGTCGGCGTCCACCCGCGCGCACTCTTCGGCGGCCAGCCCAATCAGGTCCACCAGTTCCACCGTGCCCASGTCGGCCTCGCKCGCGTCGAGCCGGCTGGCCAGSAGGATCTCGTCCACCAGCTGGTCCAGCTCGGCGATGTTGCGCAGGATTTCTTCGCGGAAGGCGGGCGAGGGCTGCTGCCCGCCCATCAGCTCCAGCCCCATGCGGATGCGGGTGAGCGGTGAGCGCAGCTCGTGCGAGGCATTGGCCAGCAGCGACTTGTGCGACTTGACCAGGGTTTCCACACGCTCTGCCGCTGCGTTGAACTGGCGCGCCAGGTCGGCCACCTCGTCCTGGCCCTGCTCGGGCACCCGCACCGACAGGTCGCCTTCGCCAAATTTCTTCACGCTGCGCTGCAAGGCCTCCAGCCGCTGCGTGAGGCGGCGGATGATGGGGTACACGCCCACCGCCACCGCCAGACCCACGATGCCCAGCAGCCACAAGAAGCCGAAGGGCGGGCGGGTCCAGAAAGCCGCCTCGTCCTGGCCGGGCCCCCCGGACCGGCCGCCGTTGCGGCCCATGCGGGGCTGGCGGGGCGCCATCTGCAGGGTGAAGATCTGGCCGTTTTCCGCCTCGATGTGGAATTCCACCACCTCGCCCGGCTCGGACGGCTGGCGCGTGGCCATGCCGCGCAGCACCAGGTTGCCCCCCGGGTCGCGCACCGCCATTTCGCGCGAAGGCGGCACAAACGGCTGGTTGTTCTGGGCCTTTTGTTCCTCGGCAATGCGCCAGGCCCAGCCCACGGTGAGCGTCAGCACTGCCATGCCGCCGACTACGGCGAGCCAGATGCGCAGATAAAGGCGGCGGGAAAAAGGGTTGGACAAGGACATGCGTGGGGCGACAGCGCAGGCAGCGGGGCCTGCGTCAGCGGTCAATCTTGCTGCTTGGCAAACACATAACCGACACCGCGCACCGTGAGGATGCGGCGCGGGTTCTTGGCGTCGGCCTCGATGGCCGCGCGGATGCGGCCCATGTGCACGTCGATGGAGCGGTCAAACGCCTCCAGCTCGCGGCCGCGCACGGCCTCCATGATCTGGTCGCGCGTGAGCACCCGGCCCGCGCGCTCGGCCAATGCCACCAGCAGGTCGAACTGGTACGAGGTGAGGTCCGCCAGCTGCCCCGCCACGGTCACGGTGCGCGCGTCGCGGTCGATCTCCAGCGTGCCAAAGCGCAGCACCTGGGTGGCAGCGGCCGCGCCGCCACCATCCGTGCGCCGGCGCAGGATGGCGCGGATGCGGGCCAGCAGCTCGCGGGGCTCAAAGGGCTTGGGCAGGTAATCGTCAGCACCCAGCTCCAGCCCGATGATGCGGTCCATGGGGTCGCCCTTGGCGGTGAGCATGAGGACCGGCACCTGCGCCGCGTTGCCCTGCAGCGAGCGGATGCGGCGGCACACCTCCAGTCCATCCATGTCGGGCAGCATCAGGTCCAGGATCACCAGGTCGGGCAGCGGCCCGGCATCAGGGCCCTGCAGCTGCGCCAGGCCACTCTTGCCATCGGCACGGTGCGTGACCTGCAGGCCCGACTGGCCCAGATACTCGCCCACCATCTGCGCGAGGCGGGCGTCGTCTTCGATCATCAGCAGTTGGGAGCTCATGGGGGCAGTGTAGTAGCGAGGCTTTGAAACTGTCTTCATGGTCCGGCCCAGCCGTCTCCCCGTGTTGAAGCCCCCGTAAAGTTCCGGTAAACCGGGTGGCGAGAGGCTTCAGAAGTTGCTATTGATTTGGTAGCTTTCTGGACATATGAATCAGGCGCCACCGACCTTCTGGATGCGCGATGCCAGCCACACCAGCACCAGCACCGGCAGCCCCAGCAGTGCCGTGGAGGTGAAGAACTGGGCGTAGCCAAACGCATCCACATAGTCGCCCGAGAAGCCCGCCACGAATTTTGGCAGCAGCAGCATCATCGAGCTGAACAACGCGTACTGCGTGGCCGAGTAGCTCACGTTGGTCAGGCTCGACAGGTAGGCAATGAACGCGGCCGAGGCAATGCCGCTGGCCAGGTTGTCGGCCGACACCACSGCRATCAGCGCCGTCASGTCGTGCCCGYGSSMSGCCAGCCAGGCRAASAGCAGGTTGCTSGCCGCGCTSAGSAYSGCGCCSAGCATCAGSAYGCGCATCACGCCMARSCGCATSGACARYACGCCGCCCACRAAGGCGCCSGCCAGCGTCATGAYCACRCCGTARATCTTGSTSACSGYGGCCACYTCGTCCTTGGTGAAGCCCATGTCCACRTARAASGGGTTGGCCATGATGCCCATCACCACRTCGCTGATGCGGTAGACGGCAATCAGCGCCAGGATCAGCGCCGCATGCCAGCCATAGCGGCGCAGGAAGTCGGCAAACGGGGCCACCAGCGCGCCCTGGATCCACTCGGCGGCGTTCTTGGCAGGGGGCAGCGCCACCGGCGCAGGCTCACGCGAGAACAGCACGGTGACCACGCCCACCACCATCGACGCGGCCATGGCCAGGTACGCGGCCTGCCAGGCGCCGTTCTGGTACGCGGCGGCACCCAGGGCCACGGCCTGGCCGGCCGCGGGCGCGACCTCGGAGCGCGCGGCAATCCACAGCACACCGGCTCCGGCCCAGATCATCGCGAGGCGGTAACCCGTCTGGTACGACGCCGCCAGTGCGGCCTGGTGGTTGGCGTCGGCCGATTCGATGCGGAAGGCATCGAGCGCAATGTCCTGCGTGGCCGAGCCAAACGCCACGGCCAGCGCGCACCACACGATGGGGCCCAGTGTGAGGCGCGGGTCGGCCAGCGCCATGCCGATGAGTCCCGCCACCACCACCAGCTGTGCCAGCAGCAGCCAGCTGCGCCGCCGCCCGAGCAGCCGCGTGAGCACCGGGATGGGCATGCGGTCCACCAGCGGCGCCCACACCCACTTGAAGCCGTAGGCCAGGCCCACCCAGCTCAGGTAGCCGATGGTGCTGCGGTCGATGCCCGCCTCGCGCAGGCGAAAGCTCAGCGTGCCCAGCACCAGCAGCAGCGGCAGCCCGGCCGAAAACCCCAGCGTCAGCATGCGCAGGCTGGCGGGCTCCAGGTACACGCGCAGGGTTTGCAGCCAGGGGGTGCGCGGGGGCTTGTCCGGGGCGGTAGCGGGAGCGAGGCTGGGGGTGGAAGATGTGGAGGTGTCTGACATGGGCGAGCGGGGGTTTTGTCTATCATCGCCGACGCACCCTTGTAGCCATCCTGTCAGCCTCCATCTGCGCGGCAGGCTCTGGTGTGTTGTGTGCCAGCGCTGCTCATTATTCCTTCTGGGATTGCCTTGTATGTGTCTTTTCTGCCCCGCTCCCTCCATCGCGCCGTCGTCCCCCTGGTCCGCACGCCGCGCGTTCCTGATGGCAGCGGGCGCCGCTGCGGCCACGCCGGTGCTGGCGCAGGTGGACGTGGGTTCGGCATCCAGCCTGCGCAAGCTGGTGCCCGCCGAGACGCTGGAGCAGTCTGCCGCCCAGCAGTACCGCCAGATGCTGGAGCAGGCCCGCGCCAAGCGCGCGCTGGCGCCCGACAACCACCCCCAGCTGCAGCGCCTGCACGCCATCGCCAAGCGGCTGATCCCGTACGCCACGCCCTGGAACGACCGCGCCCGCCAGTGGCGGTGGGAGGTCAACCTGATCGGCAGCTCGCAGATCAATGCGTTTTGCATGCCCGGCGGCAAGATTGCGTTCTACACCGGCATCCTCGACCAGCTCAAGCTCACCGACGACGAGGCCGCGATGATCATGGGCCACGAGATGGCCCATGCGCTGCGTGAGCACGCACGCGAGCGCATTGCCAAGACGCAGGGCACCAACCTGGCGCTGCGCCTGGGCTCGCAGCTGCTAGGGCTGGGCGACCTGGGGCAGGCGGCGGCGGGTTTGGGCGGGCAGTTGCTCACGCTGCAGTTCAGCCGGTCTGACGAGAGCGAGGCCGACCTGGTGGGGCTGGAGCTGGCCGCGCGCGCGGGCTACCAGCCGTCGGCCGCCGTGAGCCTGTGGCAGAAGATGGGCAACGCCAGCGGCAGCAAGCAGGGCGGGCTGGCGTTTTTGTCCACCCACCCATCGGGCCCCGCGCGCATTCGCGAGCTGGAGCAGAACGTGCCCAAGGTGCAAGGCCTGTACGAGGCCGCGCGCCGCAACGGTTGAACCGTCGAGCCAGCGTATTTAAGCGCTGGCCGCCACTGCATCGGTGGCGTCTTCACCCGCCAGCTGCACCCGGTTGCGCCCCGCGTGTTTGGCGGCATACAGCGCCTGGTCTGCGCGGGCAATGGCGGCCTGCAGGTCGTCGGGCCCGTGCACCAGGGCCACGCCAAACGACAGCGTCAGGGCCAACGGCTCGGGGCCGACGGGCAGCGGTGCCCGGGCCACAGCGGCACGGATGCGCTCGGCCGTGGCGCTGGCGGCGTCCAGCGGGCTGGCGGGCATCAGTGCCAGAAACTCTTCGCCACCCCAGCGTGCCAGCACATCGCCCTCGCGCAGGTTGTCGGCCAGCACCTGGCCCATGGCCACCAGCACCTGGTCGCCCACGGCGTGGCCGTACTGGTCGTTCACGCGCTTGAAGTGGTCCACATCGCACAGCAGCAGCGTCACCGGCACACCGCTGCGCCGGCTGCGCTCCAGCGCCTCGGTGGCCTGCGCGTCAAAGTGGCTGCGGTTGGCCAGGCCGGTCAGCGGGTCGCGCGTGGCCTGCTTGCGCAGGCGCGCCTCGGCAATGAGGATGGTGCGGCGGTAGAACGCCGACAGCGCTGCCGACATGGCAAACACCACGCAGATGTGCACCCAGTTCACGATCTTCACGCTGTGCGCGGGCAGCGGGTCCAGCGGCCCCACGGCGTCGCTCAGCATGTGCAGGCCCAGGTAGTAGGCCAGCAGGGCCAGCACCATGGGCGCGGCATAGCCGCGCGTGTTGGCGATCACGATGGCGGGGATGAACATCAGCAGGTAGTAGTGAAAGCCGCTCTCCCAGCCGATGAGCAGCGAGCCCAGGGCCGAGTGCCCGATCACCTCCAGCCAGATCAGGGCCAGTGCAGCGGTGTTGTAGCGCTTCTGGATGAGCCGGTAGGCGCCCAGGTACATGGCGATGCTCAGCACATTCACGGCCGCCAGCGGCATCGAGCCCAGCCACAGAAACAGCAGGATGTAGCCCGCGTCGATGGCAGCGGCCGTCAGCGCAACCCGCTGCACCATGGCCCAGTAGGCCTTGCCCGCGAGGCTGGAGCCGCGCTGAGGTTCAAGCGGGGGGCGCGGCGCGTTGGATGGGGTCATGGCACGGGGGCACGGGCGGCCTGCAGAGGTGGCAAACCGCTCCATCGTAGCCCCCGGCGGTGTCGGGGGTGCGGCGAACTGGCAGGTATCCCGGGGTCTGATCGCCGCTGGGCACCCGGCGGCGCGGAGCACGCGACCAGGGCCTGTGACGGCCTCCGGCAACCCATTTCAAGCCCAATCGGCTGGATGCGCTAGTGGAATATGCCTGAAATGCTATGAATAAGAGAGCATTGATGGTCCATGCTCAGGTCCCGCCCACGTAGGGATTGCTTTGCCGTTCGCGCCCGAAGGTGCTCTCGGGCCCGTGGCCGGGAATGAACACCGTCTGGTTGCCCATGGGCCACAGCCGCTGCGTGATGCTGTCGATGAGCTGCTGGTGGTTGCCCTGGGGAAAGTCCGTGCGGCCAATGCTGCCCGCAAACAGCACGTCGCCGACAAACGCGCGGTCGATCTGCGGCGCGTGGAACACCACATGGCCAGGCGTGTGGCCGGGGCAGTGGCGCACGGCCAGCGTCTCGTTGCCGATCTGCACGGTGTCGCCGTCGTGCAGCCAGCGCGTGGGGGTGAAGTGCTGCGCGGGCGGAAAGCCGAACATGGCGCTTTGCTGCGGCAGCCCGTCGATCCAGAACTGGTCGCCCGGGTGGGGGCCCACGATGGGCAGCGACAGGCGCTGGGCCAGCTCGCCCGTGCCGCCGGCGTGGTCAATGTGCGCGTGGGTGAGCCAGATCTGGGACAGCGTCAGCCCGTGCTCTTCCACCGCGGCCAGCAAGGTGTCCAGGTCTCCGCCTGGGTCGATCACGGCGGCCTGCCGGGTGGCGTCGCACCAGACGATGGAGGCGTTCTGCTGGAAAGGAGTGACGGGGACGGTGAGGTAGCGGAGCATGGGATGGAGGCAGTAAACCCATCGCCCATCGGGCCAGGGCTGCTTTCTCCAAGGGGGCGATAGCGGCTGGCGCGGCGGCGGCAGGGCCGGAAGGCAACAGCCGCGAGTTTCGCACAGGGGTGTGCAGCGCCCGCCGTCCCTTGGCGGCCGCTTGGGGCCTCAGTCTGCGTCCACAGGCCGGCCCAGCAGCCGGTTCACGGCGGTGCGCAGGCCCTCGAGCGACGTGGTGTTGAGCACGAACACCACAAAGCCCTCGATCTGGCTGCTCAGCAGCTCAAAGCGGATGTGCAGGAACACCACCAGGTGGTTCTGGATGCGGGTGCCCAGGATGGTGCGGCTGTCGCCCATGTCGAACCGTGGCGGGCTCAGTTCGAACTCGTGGCCCAGCAGGTCGGACAAGGCGGCGATGCAGGCGTTGAGCATCACGTTGCCCACCTCGGTCAGCGCATCCTGCTCGATGGCGCTCAGGTCTTCGCTGGGCACGTTCTGCCCGGCGACGATGCGCACGATCTCCAGGCTGCGGTGGCCTGGAAAGATCAGCAGGGCATCGCCGTTGAGCACGCCGCGAAACGGCTGGCGCACGCCATACATGGGGTGGCCCTGGGTGCCCAGTTGCTGCGCCGCCTCGCTCACGGTGAACACGCTGACATGCGGCACCGACAGCAGCACCTCGTCGCGCAGCAGGCTGCCCATGGCGGCGGCGGCCTTGCCCACGCCGATGTTGAAGATCTCGCTCAGTGCATCGATCTGTTCGGCGTCTAGCTGGATGGGCATGTCAGGCTCCTGCGAGGGCGATGAGCTGTTGGGCGGCTTGGGCGGTGATGGGCTTGGCAATAAACACCATACCCGCTTCCTCGATGCGCTCCTGCACGGCGTTCTGCACATTGGCCGTGAGGATGGCAATGGGCACCCGGGGCAGCAACTGGCGCAACGCCAGTGCGGCATCCAGGCCGTTCATGCCGTGCATGTTGAAGTCCATGGAAACCAGGTCCACGGGGTTCTCGCGCGCCAGCTGCAAGGCTTCTTCGCCGCTGCTGGCGTGCACGATGGTCCAGTCGGGGTGGGCCTGTTGCACCAGGCCCTGCAGGATCAGGCGGGACATGCGGCTGTCATCCACAATCAAAAGGCGCAGGCTCATGGTTGTTGTGTCGTTGGTTAAGGTCAGAGTGCGGGGTGCGCCGCCTCGTGGGTCAGCACCCGGTTGCGGCCGGCGGCCTTGGCGCGGTAGAGCGCCGCGTCGGCATCGGCCATCAGCGGCTCGATGCCTGTGTGGTGGCGCTCGCTGGAAGCCATGCCGATGGAAATGGTGAACGTGACCGGGTGCCCTGCAGGCGACGCCAGGCCCAGCTGTGCGATGGCGCCCCGGATGCGCTCGGCCACCTGGCGTGCGCTGTCGGCGCTGGCATGGGGCAGCAGCGCGGCAAATTCCTCCCCGCCCAGGCGGCCGAGCAGGTCGGCCTCGCGCAGGGCCTGGCCGATGGCCTCGGCACAGGCGCGGATGGCGGTGTCGCCCATCTGGTGGCCGTACCGGTCATTGATGCGCTTGAAGTGGTCGATGTCGATCATCAGCACGGTGCAAGGTTGTCCATGGCGGCGGCAGTGGTCGAACAGGGCGGTGCTGCGCTCCATGAAGGCCCGGCGGTTCAGCAGGCCGCTGAGCGCATCGCGCGTGGCCAGTTCGCGCAGCTGGGCCTCCAGGGCCTTGTGGGTGCTGATGTCAAAGCCCCACAGCAGGTGTGCCAGCTGGCCCTCGACGTCGATGAGGCGGGCCGACAGTGAACTCCAGCGCGGGGCATGGGTGCCGATCTGCGCCTCCATGGCATCGACCTGCCCGTACTGGTCCAGGGTCTGCATGAAGCGCTGGCGTGTGTCGGGGTCGTGCAGCAGGTCGGGCAGAAACAGGGTCTGAGGAGCGGTTTTGAGCCCCAGGCGCTCGGTCAGCCGGTGGTTGATGAAATGCACGCGACCGCTCTCGACCTCGGCCAGCAGCACGTCGCTGGGGCTGGTGTCCAGGATGAAGCCCAGCAGCGCGCGGCTTTCTTCGAGCTTGCGCGTGCGCCGGGCCACGCGGTCTTCCAGCTCCCGGTTGGTTTGCGCCAGCTGCCGCGATGCGGCTTTGGCGGCGCGTGCGTCCTGCACCAGCCGGGCAATCAGCAGCGTGGTGCCCACGAGCAGAGCGCTCAGCACCACGCTGAGCACGATGAAGCGCTGGTGCAACTGCTGGCGCGCCTGGTCTGTCTGCTGGGTGCTGAACAGGTGCACGGTGGCCACCGCCTGGCGCAGGCGCTCCAGCAGCGCGTCGGACTGGCGGGTGATGTCTTCGGCCACGCGCAGCGCCTGGGTGGGTGCGGCCGTCGCCTGCGTGCGCCGCGCCGCGGTGCTGCCGGGCTCGTTGGCGCTGCCGCTGGCCTGCGACGACCAGCGCTCCACCTGAGTGCGCAACCCGTCCAGGCCCTGTGCGGTGTCCGGCAGTGCCTCGCGCAGCTGGGTGCTCACGCGCGGTCCGCGACCGCTGGTGTCGAGGGTGCTGTACAGCACGTCCAGCCGGTCGACCAGGTCTTGCGCGCTGGCCTCCCGGGCCCGCAGCTGGCGCGCCAGCAGACTCACCCGCGCCAGTTCGTTGTGTACGCTGGCGATGTACCAGAGGTCGTTTTGCTGGTGGGGCTGCGCAAGGTCCTGGGCCTGGCGCAGCGTCCACCACAGGGCCGCAGAGGTGCCCAAAGCCATGGCCACCACCAGGGCCAGCAGCCGGTGGGTGGTACGTGTGTTGCTGGCGGCGGGCTGCTGCTTAGCGGATGGAGACAGCATGGACCTGCCAGATGGTGCGGTTGACGTAGTCCTGGCCCTGCTGCAGAGCGGGGTGGGCATCAAACGGGTAGATCAGGATCAGTGGCCCCTTGTCGCGGATGCCCATGCGCTGGCCGTCGCGCCGGTAGGCCAGCACGGGGTTGTAGCGAAGCAGGTCGCTCCAGGGGATCACGACGGCATAGTCGTTCAGGGCCATCAGCACGATGCGGCTGCGTTCGCCGCCCCCGAGCTGCTCCACCAGGTGGCGCAGCGGCACACCGGTCCAGCGGTGTGTACCCGCCATGCCCAGCGCGGGAGGCAGGGCGGTGGTGATGTCTAGCGCTGGCAGTCGCTCCAGGGCCTGCAGGTCGCAGGCCTGCGCCTGACCGTCGCCGRCAGGCTGCAGTTGCAGCACGCTGCGGCCCTGGGGGGCTGGGCACAGCGGGGCGGGGTGGGCCCACAGCGGCAGGCACAGGCTCAAAGGTCCGAGCAGGGCCACCAGGGTGGCGTCTGTGCGGGCCCGCAGGGCAGCCAGGAATCGGAACAACATCGTCACCACTTTCACATCCAGCCAGCGCCCCGGGGGCCTGGAATGGCTCCAGGTGCGGTAGCTGGCACGGCTTGACTATGCCCGTGAAAGCAGGAAAACCGACTGCCGTCCAACGGAAAATTGCCGCGAGATGGGTGGTTTTGACAATTGTTGACGGTTTTTGGGGGCTTGTGAGTGACTGCCGGGGCTGAAGGCTACAGGTTGGTCGCCGCCACCACTTCGCTCATGTCGGTCAGGCCCTGCAACACCTTTTCGATGCCGTCCTGGCGCAGGGTGAGCATGCCGGCGGTGAGCGCAGAGTGCCGGATGTCCGAAGCCGGGGCCCGGTGGCGGATGTGCTGGCGAATGGCTTCGTCACTCATCATCAGCTCGTGGATGCCCAGGCGACCGTGGTAGCCGTGGCCTTCGCATTTGGCGCACCCCACGGGGCGCCACATCCGCAGCTCGCCCTGGGCGCCGCCGTATTGCTGGCGCCAGCGTCCGATCTGCGCCTGGCGCGCCTCAGCGGTGTTGTGGGTGCCACTCTCCAGGTACTGCGACGCCAGGCCCGCCAGCATGTCGTCGTCGGCCACACGCGGCTCGCGGCAGGCGGTGCACAGGCGCCGCACCAGGCGCTGCGCCAGGATGGCCAGCAGCGAGTCCGAGAAGTTGAACGGGTCGAGGCCAATTTCGAGCAGGCGCGCAATGCTCTCGGGCGCGGAGTTGGTGTGCAGGGTGGACAGCACCAGGTGCCCGGTGAGCGAGGCCTCGATGGCGATGCGTGCCGTCTCCTCGTCGCGCATCTCGCCGATCATGATCACGTCTGGATCAGCGCGCAAAAAGGTGCGCATGGCGGCGGCAAAGGTCCAGCCGATGCGTGGGTTCACCTGCACCTGGCGCAGGCCCTCCTGCGTGATCTCGATGGGGTCTTCGGCCGTCCAGATCTTGCGGCCTGCGGTGTTGATGTCGCGCACCACCGAGTGCAGCGTGGTCGTCTTGCCGCAGCCCGTGGGGCCACACACCAGCACCAGGCCATAACTTTTTTGCACCACCGCGCGCAGCGCCAGCAGGTTGGGCTGGCTCAGGCCGATGTTCTCCAGCGGCAGGGGCTTGGCGCCTGCCAGCAGGCGCAGCACAACGTCCTCCAGTCCGCGCGAGGTGGGCACCGTGACCACCCGCAGCTCCACCGGCGGGCCGCCAAAGCGGGCAAAGTCGATCTTGCCGTCCTGCGGTTTGCGGTGCTCCGAGATGTCCATGCTGGCCATGATCTTGATGCGTGCCACCATCGCAAAGCGGTAGCGCGCGGGCAGCTCCAGGTAAGGCACCAGGTCGCCATCGATGCGCAGGCGCACGCGCACGTTGTGCGGGGCGGGCTCGGTCTCAATGTGGATGTCCGACGCACGGTGGCTGATGGCTTCGTCAATCACCGAGTTGATGAGCYGCACCAGGGTGTTGTCCGACTCGCTGATCACGTCGGCCTGCTCGGTGTCTGCGTCTGGCGACGCAGTGGCCAGGTTGGTCAGCAACTCCTGCGAGGTGGCGCGTGCGCCGGCTGCCGCGCCGCCCGCGTCGGCAGGGCGGGTGCGGTAGGCCTTGTGGATGGCGGGCATCAGCGTGCCGGGCGCTGCGCGCAGCGGGATCAGCCGCCGCTGGGTCAGAAAGCGGATCTCGTCGATCAGCACGCGGTCCCAGGGGTCCGCCATCAGCAGCACCAGCGCGTCCTCGCGTGCGATCAGGGGCAGCACGGATTCGCGCTCGGCCACGGCACGGGGGATGAGTGCCAGGGCCGGCGCTTCGGGCGTGATGTCGCCGGGGTGCACGGTGTATTCACCCAGCCAGGTGGCAATCACGCTGCGCAACTGGTCCTGGGTGAGTGCCCCCCGGTCCACCAGAATCTGGCCGATGGGCCGCTGCACGCCATTGCCGCGCTCCTCCTGCTGCGCCTGCAGGCCCTCTGCCAGGTCCGGCGTGGACAGCAGCCCCGCGTGGACCAGCGCCTCGCCCAGGTGCCGGGCCTTGCCCACCGTGGGGTGGGGGGTGGAGATCTGACGCCACAGCGCTTCGGCGCTCTGGGGGCGAAAACTGTGGGCGGGAGGCGGGGCGGAGGTGCTGGCGTCGGTCATCGGGGCAGAGGGGCTGGGGCAGGGCTCAGAGGGTCAGTGCGTAGTCCACCGTGATGGGTGCGTGGTCCGAGAACTTTTCGCCCTTGTAGATATGTTCAGCACGCGCCAGCGCCGCGATCGCAGGGGTGGCCAGGTGGTAGTCCAGCCGCCAACCCACGTTGTTGGCATAGGCCTGGCCGCGGTTGCTCCACCAGGTGTAGGCGGTGTCGGTGGCGGTAGGTTGTAACTGACGGTAAACGTCTATGATGCCGCCGCCTTCATCAGTTGTGTGCAACAACTTTGTCATCCAGGCGCGTTCTTCGGGCAAAAAACCACTGTTCTTCTGGTTGCTGCGCCAGTTTTTGAGGTCGATTTGCTGGTGCGCAATGTTGATGTCGCCACACAGGATGAAGTCGCGCTCGGCCTTCAGGCGCATGAGGTGGGGGTGGAACTCCGCCAGAAAGCGGAATTTGGCCTGTTGCCGCTCTTCGCCCGACGAGCCGCTGGGAAAGTACGCACTGATGATCGACAGCTTGCGGGCGGGCGTATCAAAACGCAGCTCGACGTATCGGCCTTCTGCATCGAACTCGGTCGATCCATAGCCAATGACTACATCCGACGGCACGTGCCGCGTGTAGATGCCGACGCCCGAATAGCCCTTTTTCTGGGCAAAGTGGAAGTGCCCCTGCAGGTCGGCCAGGCGCTCGAAGCGGTTGGCCATGTCGGCGGCCTGGGCCTTGACTTCCTGCACACAAATACAATCCGGCCGCGTGGCTGCCATCCAGCTTTCCACGCCTTTGCTGGTGGCCGAGCGGATGCCATTGAGATTGAGGCTGGTTAACTTGAACAAGGATTTCCCCATGGTGGATGTTGGCGTGCAAACCCCCGAACAGGGCCAGCTGGCGCAGGATTTCGTCCGTTTTGCCGTCGAGTCGGGCGTGCTGCGGTTTGGCGAATTCAAGACCAAAGCCGGGCGCCTGAGCCCCTATTTTTTCAACGCCGGACTGTTTGATGACGGCCGCAAGATCGGCCGGCTCGCGGAATTCTATGCAAAAGCCCTGCTGGCCAGCGGCATCGAATTCGACATGGTGTTTGGCCCCGCGTACAAGGGCATTCCGCTGGCTGCCACCGTGGCGGTGGAGTTGGCGCGCCTGGGCCGCACCGTGCCCTTTGCCTACAACCGCAAGGAGGCCAAGGACCACGGCGAGGGTGGGACCCTGGTGGGAGCGCCTCTCAAGGGCCGGGTGCTCATCGTCGACGATGTGATGTCGGCCGGCACGGCCGCCCGCGAGTCCATCGCCATCATCCGCGCCGCCGGCGCCACGCCCCACGCAGTGGCCATTGCGCTGGACCGCCAGGAGAAAGCCACCGAGAATGGCCAGGACGTGGACCACAGCGCGGTGCAGTACGTGCGCAACCAACTGGGCATGCAGGTGTGTGCCATTTCACGGCTGGCAGACTTATTGCTCTTTCTTGAGAAAAATGGGGAAGAGGGGATGCGTTCCCACCACGAAAAGGTGCTGGCCTACCGCCAGCGTTACGGCGTCAACGAGGGGTAGATGGTTTGAGCAAATCGGCGTGGATCATGGGCGGGGTTCTGTTGGCCACCCTGGGCGCTGATTGGGCGCGGGCGCAAGCCCCCGGGACATCCGGCGGCATCTACACCTGCGTGGACCGCAATGGCCGGCGCCTGACGGCCGACCGTCCGATCGCTGAATGCCTGGACCGCGAGCAGCGGGAACTCGGGCCCTCGGGCATCGTGCGGCGGCAAATTGGCCCCTCGCTGACCGAGCAGGAACGCGCCGCGCAAGAGGCGCAGCGCCGCAAGGAGGCCGAAGCCCGTGCCCGCGAGCTGGAAGAACGCCGCCGCGAGCGCGCGCTGACGGCCCGCTATCCCGACAAGGCCACGCACGATGTGGAGCGCGCTGCGGCCATTCAGCTCGTCGATGACGTGACCGCCACCGCCGAAAAGCGCCTGGTCGAACTGGCCCAGCAGCGCAAAGCCTTCGATGTGGAGATGGAGTTCTACAAGAAGGACCCCAACAAAGCCCCCATGGCGCTGCGCCGCAAGATTGCCGAGAACGAAGACAGCATTGCCGAGCAGCAGCGCTTCATTGCCGGGCAGGACCAGGAAAAGCGCCGCGTGCACCAGCGCTTTGACGTGGAGCTGGCCCAGCTGCGCAAGCTGTGGGATGCGCAGCGCATGCCGCTGCCGGGCACAACGCCTGCCAGCGACGCCTCCGCTCCAGCCGCCACGCGGTGAGGGCCGCGCGGGCGGGGCGCAATTCCCTTGCCCTTGGCCTACGACGTCCACCACCCCATTTGAGACGATCTAAACAACAAAGGGCCTCGCGGCCCTTTGTTGTTGGTGTTGTTGCCAGTCGGCTTGCGCGTCAGCCCGCCAGCTTGGCGCGCAACAGTTCGTTGACCTGCGTCGGATTGGCCTTGCCCTTGCTGGCCTTCATGATCTGGCCGACCAGCGCGTTGAAGGCCTTGTCCTTGCCCGCACGGAACTGCGCCACGTTGTCGGGGTTGGCGGCAATCACCTCGTCGATGATCTTCTCCAGCGCGCCGGAGTCGTTCATCTGCTTGAGGCCCTTGGATTCGATGACGGCATCCACTTCGGTCGACTCTCCGGTCCACAGCGCATCAAACACCTGCTTGGCGGCGTTGTTGGAGATCGTGCCGTCGGCAATGCGGCCGATCAATGCGGCCAGCTGCGCTGCAGTCACAGGAGCTTGCTCGATACCGGTCTCCGCCATATTCAGGCGGCGCGACACCTCTCCCATGATCCAGTTACTGGCCAGCTTGGGCTGGCTGCAGGCTTTGGCGGCTGCTTCAAAGTATGCCGCCATGGCTTTGCTCTGCGTGAGCGTGGTGGCGTCGTACTCGGGCAGGCCATAGTCCGCCACAAAACGTGCGGCCATGGTGCGAGGCAATTCGGCCATCTGCGCACGTTCATCCTGCACCCACTGCTCTGAAATGTGTAGCGGAGGCAGGTCGGGGTCTGGAAAGTAGCGGTAGTCCGCCGCGTCTTCCTTGGTGCGCATSGYGCGSGTYTCGCCSGTGTCGGGGTCGAACAGCACGGTGGCTTGCTGGATTGCATGACCGTCTTCGATCTGCTCGATCTGCCAGCGAATTTCGTAGTCGATGGCCTGCTGCATGAACTTGAACGAGTTCAGGTTCTTGATCTCGCGGCGCGTGCCCAGTGGCTGGCCAGGCTTGCGTACCGACACGTTGGCRTCGCAGCGGAACCTGCCCTCCTGCATGTTGCCGTCGCAGATRCCRATCCAGGTGACGATCTTGTGCAGCTCSYKSGCATARGCSACGGCCTCKKCGGWSGAGCGCATGTCGGGYTCGGTCACGATCTCCAGSAGCGGCGTGCCSGCGCGGTTCAGGTCGATACCACTCTGGCCGATGAAGTCTTCATGCAGTGATTTGCCTGCGTCTTCTTCGAGGTGGGCGCGCACCAGGCGCACGGTCTTCTTCTCGTCACCCAGAAAGAACTCGACCTCGCCGCCCTGCACCACCGGGATCTCGAACTGGCTGATCTGGTAACCCTTGGGCAGATCGGGGTAGAAGTAGTTCTTGCGCGCGAAAATGCTCACGGGCGCAATGTGGGAGCCGAGGGCCAGTCCCAATTTGATAGCGCAGGCCACGGCTTCGCGGTTCATCACCGGCAAGGTACCGGGCAGGGCCAGGTCCACGGCGCAAGCTTGCGTGTTGGGCTCGGCGCCAAAGGCGGTGGGAGCGCGGCTGAAGATCTTGCTCTGGGTGGCGAGCTGGGTGTGGGTTTCGAAGCCGATGACAACTTCGTAGCCATGGATCAGTTTGGCGGTCATGTCAGAAGCCCTCCGGACGGCGGAGGTGGAAGTCGGTGGCTTGCTGCAGGCGGTGCGCAGCGTTCAGAAGGCGGGCTTCCTGGAAGTAGTTGCCCAGCAGCTGCAGGCCCACGGGCATGCCCCCCTCGCCAAAACCGGCGGGCACGCTCATGCCGGGCAGGCCGGCCAGCGAGCCGGGCAGGGTGAAGATGTCGGCCAGGTAGTCGGCCAGCGGATCGTTGCCGTGGTCGCCCAGCTTCCAGGCCACCGTGGGGGCCACGGGGCCGGCGATGACATCGCATTCCTTGAACGCGTTCTGGAAGTCGTCGGCGATCATGCGGCGGATCTTCTGTGCCTGCAGGTAGTAGGCGTCGTAGTAGCCGTGGCTCAGCACGTACGCGCCAATCATGATGCGGCGCTTGACCTCGTCGCCAAAGCCTTCGGCGCGGGTCTTCTTGTACATGTCCACCAGGTCGGTGTAGTCCTTGGCGCGGTGGCCGAACTTCACGCCGTCAAAGCGGGAGAGGTTGGACGACGCCTCGGCCGGGGCAATGATGTAGTAGACCGGGATGGACAGCTGCGTGCGCGGCAGGCTGATGGGCACGAGCTTGGCGCCGAGCTTCTCGTATTCCTTCAGGGCACCATCTACGGCGGCGCGCACATCGGGCGCCAGGCCTTCGCCAAAGAACTCGGCGGGGATGCCGATGCGCAGGCCATCGATGCTGTCGTTGAGCTTGGCGCTGAAATTCTCGGCGGGCATGTCCAGGCTGGTGGAGTCGCGGTCCGGGTCSGGGCCGCACAWGGCSGACAGCAGCAGCGCGCARTCTTCGGCCGAGCGGGCCATSGGGCCGGCYTGGTCGAGGCTGGAGGCAAACGCGATCATCCCGTAACGGCTGGCGCGGCCATAGGTGGGCTTGATGCCGGTGATGCCACAGAACGACGCGGGCTGGCGGATGGAGCCGCCGGTGTCGGTGCCGGTGACGGCCGGGGCCAGGCGCGCGGCCACGGCCACGGCGCTGCCGCCGGACGAGCCGCCGGGGATACGGTCCGTGGCCCAGGGGTTGCGCACCGGGGCGGGGGCGTCAAAGCCCACGGGGGCGACGGCGGAGTTCTCGTTGGCCGAGCCCATGGCGAACTCGTCGCAGTTGAGCTTGCCCAGCGTCACGGCGCCAGCGTCGGCCAGCTTGGTGACCACGGTGGCATCAAAGGGGGACTGGTAGCCCGCGAGCATCTTCGAGCCTGCAGTGCTGGGGAAACCTTTGGTGACAAAGATGTCCTTGTGCGCGATTGGCACGCCCGCCAGCGGGCCGGCGGTGCCTGCGGCAATGGCGGCGTCCTGGGCGCGGGCCTGGGCCAGGGTGATGTCCGGGTTCACGGCCACGTAGGCGCCCAGGTTCTGGTGGGCCTGCGCGCGGGCGAGGAAATGCTGGGCGGCCTCGACGGCCGAGACGCGGCGCTCGCGCAGCTCGGTGGCCAGCTGGGCCACGCCCAGGTCATGCAATGCGGTGGAAGTCATGCGGCGGGGCTCTTACTCGATCACTTTGGGCACGAGGAACAGGCCTCGTTCGACGGCAGGGGCGCTTTGCTGGTTGGCTTCGCGCTGGTTGGGCTCGCTGGCCACGTCCTCGCGCAGCCGCAGGGCCACGTCCTGGATAGCTGCGACGGGGTGGGCCAGGGGCGTGACGCCCGAGGTATCCACAGCCCGCATCTGTTCCACGATGTCAAAGAAGCCATTGAGCTGAGTGAGCATGCGCTCACTTTCGGAGGGCGTCAGCTCAAGCCGCGCCAAGTTGGCAATGCGGCCGATGTCCTGGGGGGTCAGTGCCATAGGGAGGAGAATCTAGAGAAACCAGAAGTAAAGCTGTGATCCGGGCTGCGCCGGAGGGAGTTATTCACAGGGGATGGGGTCAGGGGATGGGGT
>NZ_JBGFFF010000022.1:0-44762 GCF_056175785.1 Acidovorax sp. LjRoot204 | reverse complement strand
ACCCGGCGACGCTCGAAGGCGCGGTGCTCTGCGGCACCGCCGTGGCGGCCTGCGCAGCAGCGGGCTGACACAACACCACCCGGGCCAGCAGGCCACCCCCGGGTAACTACCAAGCCCGCTGACAGCATTCCGAAAGCACGACCCAGGCACCATGGCGCCACTCGCATACCGCATGCGCCTTGTTCGCCTTTGGGCGCGCTGGCCTTTCGGCCTTTTGTTTTGACGGAGACCCCCCCATGCTTTCACACGAACACCCCGCCCTCTGGTCCCCCACCCGCCGCCATCTGCTGGGAGCCAGCGGCGCGCTGGCCCTGGGCGGCCTGCTGCCCGCTGGTGCCTCGGCCCAGGCGACCTGGCCGTCCAAGTCGGTGCGGTTTGTGGTGCCGTTCGCGCCGGGCGGTAGCTCGGAGATCGTGGCCCGCTCCACCGCTGCCGAGCTGGGCAAGACGCTGGGCCAGAGCGTGTATGTGGACAACAAGCCGGGCGCCGCAGGCAACATCGCCATGGGTGAAGTGGCACGCTCTGACGACCAGCACACGTTGATCCTGGGCCACATCGGCACACTGGCCGTCAACCCCTTCATCTTCGACAAGCTGCCCTACGACGCCAACAAGGACTTCAAGCCCGTGAGCCTGCTGGCGAAGGTGCCCAGCCTGTACGTGGTGCACCCCGACGTGCCCGCCAAGAATCTCAAGGAGTTCATCGCCTACGCCAAGAAGAACCCGGCCAAGCTCAGCTATGGCTCGGCGGGCAACGGCAGCGCGGGCCACCTGGCGTTTGAATACCTCAAGATGACCGCCGAGATCTTCATGCTGCACGTGCCCTACCGTGGCACCGGCCCCATGATGACCGACCTGCTCTCGGGCCGCCTTGATGCCGCTGCCGTGGGCGCTGCCGCCCTGCTGCCTTTCATCAAGGCCGGCAAGGTGCGCTGCATTGCCACCGGCTCGGCCAAGCGCCTGCCCCAGCTGCCCGACGTGGCCACGGTGGCCGAACAGGGCTTTCCGGGCTTTGAGATGACGCAGTGGTACGGCATGCTGGCGCCCGCCAACCTGGCCCCGGCCAACCTCGACAAGCTGGCGGCCGAGACCGCCAAGGCCGTCAAAGCCCCCGGCTCGCTGGAGCGCCTGAACGCGGACGCGGCCGAGGCCATTGGCGGCACACCAGCGCAGTTTGCGCAGTTCATCGCGTCCGAACAAGAGCGCTGGAAGAAGGTGCTGCTGCGCGCGAAGGTGAAGCCAGACTAACCCCCTGAGCCGCTTCGCGTCTTCCCCCTTTCTTTCGCCCCGCTGCGCGGGTCGGGAAGGGGGACGCAGCCAGTGCGGCGGGGCGGCCCTTGCACGGCTGCATGGCCTGGGCAGTGCGTGCTCGCAAGCTGACTGCTGGCGCTTGCGCGCCGTGACCGCTCCGCGTTGAATGGCTCAATGCTGAAGGCAAGCCCTGCGTCATCCGCACAAACGGTAGCATCCCTCCATGCGCATCCTTCTGGCCGAAGACGACCACAACCTGGGCACCTGGCTGAGCCGTGCGCTGGAGCATGCGGGCATCCAGGTCGAATGGGTGAACGACGGCCGCCTGGCCGACCGCGCGCTGCAGCAGCACGACAACTACGACGCACTGGTGCTGGACCTGGGCCTGCCCGGGCTGGACGGGCAGGCGGTGCTGCAGCGCTTGCGCGACCGCGACCAGCGCCTGCCCGCGCTGATCCTGACGGCACGTGATTCGCTGGACGAGCGCGTTCGCTCGCTCAACGCGGGGGCCGACGACTTTCTGGCCAAGCCCTTTGAACTGGCCGAGCTGGAGGCTCGCCTGCACGCCCTGGTGCGCCGCGCGCGCGGCAACGAGCACCAGCGCCAGGCCTGCGGTGCGCTGGTGTACGACAGCGCCCGCAAGCAGTTCACCCTGCGCGGCGAGCCCCTGGCCCTGTCTCCGCGCGAACATGCCGTGCTGCGCGTGCTGGTGCAGCGCAGTGGCGAGCCGTTTTCCAAGCAGCAGATCCTGGACCGCGTGTTCACCGACGATGACGATGTGCACCCCGAAGCCGTGGAGGTGTTTGTGCACCGCCTGCGCAAGCGGCTGGATGGCAGTGGTGTGCGCATCACCACGCTGCGTGGCCTGGGCTATGCGCTGGAGGCGGACTGAACGATGGGCCTGACCGCACGCCTGCGCCGCGCCAGCCTGTGGCGGCTGCTGGCCATGCTGCTGCTGCCGCTGCTGGCCCTGGTGACGGGCGTGGAGCTGTGGATGACCCGGCACGATGCGCTGGAGGCCGCCAACGCGGCCTACGACCGCTCGCTGCTCGGCGCGCTCAAGTCCATCGACGCCAACATCTCCACCGCCTCGGGCGGCCTGTCGGCCGAGTTGCCGTACAGCATGCTGGAATTCTTTGAACTCACGGCCAGCGGCAATGTGTACTTTCGCGTGGCGTCGTCCGACGGGCTGGTGGAGCTGGGCAATGCCGACCTGCCCCTGCCCGCCGGCTCGCTGGAGCCCGGCGTGCCGCGTTTTTATGACGCCACCTACTTTGGCGAATCCGTGCGGCTGGCGGCCTACCGCCGCGCGCTGGACCGCGCGGAGCCCGCATCCACCGTGCTGGTACAGGTGGCCGAAAGCACGCGGTCGCGCCAGGACTTCACAGCCCGCTTTGTGCGCCGCGCGGTACAGCGCGATGCGCTGGTGCTGGCCCTGATGGTGCTGGGCACTGCGGCACTGCTGGCTGTGGCGCTGCGCCCGCTGGCGCGGCTGGCGCGCGAGGTGCAGGCCCGCAGCGGCGACGACATGACCCCGCTGGCATCCAACGACCTGCCCGCTGACATCCGCCCGCTGGTGGACGCGGTCAATCAGCAGATGGCGCGCACGCAAGATCTGGTGGCACAGCAACGGCAGTTTTTGGACGATGCCTCGCACCAGCTGCGCACCCACCTCACCACGCTGCAGATGCAGATCGACTACGCACGCCGCGAGGGCGACACCACGCAGGTGCAGCACACGCTGGCAGCCATCGGAGGCGAGATCGCCCGCGCCACGCGCAGCACCCAGCAGCTGCTGGCACTGGGCCGCAGCGACACAGCGGCGGTGGAGCTGACGCCCTTTGACCTGGCCGCGCTGCTGCGCACGGTGGCGCTGGAGCTGCTGCCCCAGGCGCGCGCCAAGCAGATCGACTTTGGCATCCATACGCCCTCCGCTGGCATCGAGGCCGTGGGCGACAGTGGCCTGCTGCGCGAGGCCCTGACCAATCTGGCAGCCAATGCCATCGCCTACACCCCCGCGCAGGGCACCGTCACCGTGTCGGCCGCGGGTGACAGCCTGGGCTGGAGCATCTGCGTGGAGGACAACGGCCCCGGTCTGCCCGCCGAGGAGCGCGACGCACTGGGCCAGCGCTACCGGCGCGGCTCGCAGGCCACGGCGGGCGGCTCCGGCCTGGGGCTGGCCATTGCGCGGTCGATTGCCGAACGGCACCGGGGCAGCCTGCGGCTGCAGGCGCGCGCTGAAGGGACTGGGCTCCTGGCAATACTCTGGTGGCCCCGCGCCTGACACAGTCTGCTGAACAAGTGAACGCTCCACACCCCATGCCGCAGCCCTTGCCCACCACAGACCGCCCGCTGACAGCGCCTTGCAGCCGCCGCCAGCTGCTGCAGACGATCGCGGCCGCCGCCAGCGCTGGCGCGGGCCTGGCTCCCTTCCCGGCGGTGGCCGACGCATCCCGTGAGCCGGCGGAATGCATTGCGCCTTCCCGCCCCGGCGGCGGATTTGACCTGACCTGTGGTCTGGCCTCGCAGGCACTGCAGGCCGTGCGCCCTGGCCGCACGCCGCTGCGCACCCGCTACCTGCCCGGCGGCATTGGCGCGGTGGCATTTGACCAGGTGGCCACCGGCCGCCTGGGAGGGCCCGGCACGCTGGTGGCGTTCTCCAGCGGCTCGCTGCTCAACATGGCGCAGGGCCGCTTCGGCCCACACCCGGTGAGCGCCGTGCGCTGGATAGCGACACTGGGCAACGACTACGGCGTGGTGGCTGTGCACCGCGACGCCCCCTACCAGCGCTTGCAGGACGTGGTCACCGCCTTGCAAAAAGATTCGGGCCGCGTGGTGTTTGGCGCCGGCGGCACGCTGGGCAGCCAGGACTGGGTCAAGGCCGCGCTGCTGGTGCGCGCAGCGGGGCAAGACCACAAGCGCATGCGTTTTGTATCGTTTGAAGGCGGCGGCGAAGCGCTCAAGGCGCTGGGCGGCCGGCACATCGACATCTTTACCGGCGATGCTGCCGAGGCCACCCGGGCCGCTGCAGAAGGCCTGCCGGTGCGCATCCTGGCGGTGCTGGCACCCGCGCGGCTACCCGGTACCCTGGCCGCCCTGCCCACGGCACGCGAGCAGGGCATTGACCTGCAATGGACCACCGTGCGCGGCCTCTACATGGCTGCCAGCGTGCCGGACGCGGCTGCCCACGCCTGGACGACCGCCCTGCAGGAAGCCCAGGCGGCGCCCGGGTATGCCGCGTTATGCGCCCGCCATGGGCTGTACCCCTTTGCGCTGATTGGCCCAGCCCTGGACGACTATGTGCAACGCAGCCTGGCCGACTATCGCCGCCTGGCGCAGGATCTGGGGCTGCGGTCCTGGCCGCGTTGATCTGCGCTGCGCACCACCTCCTGAGCGATTGGTCCGCTGACCATCCCTACGCGGGCAAGGCACCCACTCCTTGTAGTCCGGGCAACCCGGCAGGCCTGTCATCGGCAGGTAGCACTGCTGTGCGGCGCTCGGCCTCGGCGTCTCCCGCTGCGGGCAAGGAAGACTGCGCCACATAGGCCGTCAGGGTGTTGCGCCACTCTTCGTTCGATGCGTCCATGGCGTGTCGCATGCGCGCCAGCAGCCAGCCTGCTGCCCCAACCGTCAAGGCCAGCATAGCCAGAAGCCCATACACCAAGGACGCCGGGAAATGCCCTGCTTTCAGCTGTTCCACACGGGCCAGCAATGCGAGCGTGGCCTGATGGTCTTGCTCGGCCTGCGCGCGCATGCGATCCACTTCCACCTGCAAGGCCTGCATGCGCGCGCCGGGGGATCCCGCGCCGTCCGGCGCGTTGACCTCCGCAGCCGAAGCCGCCACCGGCATCAGTGTTGCGCCGTCGGACGGAGCCCCTTCGCCCGAGGCGGGCGGCGTGACCAGCGCCGTCAACGGCTCCATCACCAGCCGGGGCTTGGACGGTCCAGGCGCAACAGGTGCCGCTGCTGGAGCCAACGAGGCGGTGGACGATGCCGACGCCTGTGCGGGGGGCGCTGCTGCGGCCTCGGGCGCCATGCTGGGCACGGTGCTGGGTGGCTCGTGAGGCGCCGTCTGCGCAGTGCTGGTCACGGAAGCCACTGCCGCTGTGTCAGCGGACCGGCTGCGCGCAACGGGAGCCCCGGCAGACTTTGCGGCCAGTTTCGTGCCCTTGCGGGCTACCCGGCTGGCGGCCGACGCCTTGCGCGGCCGCGAGGGGCCCATTGCGGGTACAGACGACGCTTCTCCGGCAGCCACCCCGGCCGCCCGCGAGGGGGAGGCATCTGCCAACGGCACCTCCCAGGGAATCGCCACTGGCCTCAGCCCGGCCGCAATGGTGGCGGGCAGATCGGCCAGAAAGGTGTATTCGCGCGTCACCCGCCCCGTGCAATGGACAGAAACCTGGGCAGTCAGCACCGGCTCGTCGGCCAGATGGGAGGACTGCACCCGCAGCACCGGGTTGCGCTCCGGTTCGCCCGGCCGCACGCTCACCTGGACTCGGCCTGCCGGCACGGCCACATCGCCAGACACCAGCCGCGCTTGCGGGCACAAGGCGTCCACCGACATGCCGGGGTCCAGCTGGACTTCAAAGCCCAGGTCGATGGGCTGTCCCAGCCACACCTTGCCTTGCGGCGCGCCCAGGGACAGGGCTTCCGCCGCCTCGGCCAGCAGCCCCAGCAGGGCGACGATCAGGGAGTTACGCAGCATCACAACCACCTCCTGCCATTGCAATTAGTTTCTACAGGAAACTAAACACAACGAAAAGAAATGAATGCGCAGGCCTCAGTGCCAAGCCCCGCAAAGCACGCAATCTAGAGCGCGGGGCATTGAGCAGCAGGCCGCCTAGGCGGCTATCGCTCCAGCCACCACTGGATCACCACCTTGGCAAGGAACCCCAGAAAACCCACGCCCAGCCCCAGGAAGATCACGAACGTGCCAAAGCGTCCGGCCTTCGATTCCCACGCCAGCTGCCCGATGATGAACAGCATGTAAGCAATGAACGCCCCCACCCCGTAGGTGAGGAAGAAGCCCGAGATCTGCGCCTCGGTAAATCCAAAAATCACGATGTCCCTCCTGGCCGACGCACAGAGGCATTCGGTACAGCGGGGGCCACCAGGTCACGCTCGGGCAAGCTGGATGCATCCACCAGGTCGCGGTACGCGTGCCAGCTGGCATGCCCCAGCATGGGCATCACAGCGATCAGGCCCAGCAGCACGGAGCCCAGGCCCAGCAAGGTAAAGCCCAGGATGATCGCTGCCCAGAACGCCATCGGCAGCGGGTTGGTGATGACCGCTTGCCAGCCCGTGAGCACCGCCTGCAGCAGCGTGGCGCGGCGGTCCAGCAGCAGGGGCATGGCCACCACGCTGGACGCAAAAATGGGCGCGGCCATCAGACTGCCCAGCGCCAGCCAGATTTCAAACAACCAGCCGTCACGCGCCATGACCACGTGGCGCAGAAAGTCGAGCGGCGTCTCGATGGGCACGGGTGCCAGCAAGGTGATGAGCGCCGCTGAGGTCATGACCCAGCCCGAGGCGGCCAGCGCCAGCAGGGCCCCGAACTGCAGCATGCACCAGTAGTCGCTGCCCCACTTGTTCACATGGCTGTTCTGCCAGTTGAGCCAGGTCTTGAGCACCACGCCCAGGTTGGCGGCTTCGCCACGCTCCAGCGCGCGGCTCAGCGCATACAGGCTGGTGGCCAGCACCGGCGCCACCACCAGAAAGCCCGACAGAGCCCCCGCCAGCAGCCAGAAGCGGTGGTGGGCCACTGCAAAGATGGCGGCCCCAAACAGTGTGAGTGCCAGGCCATGCGCAAAACTGATCCAGCCCGCCCGTGCCATGTCGCGCCAGGCCAGCACCAGCCAAGTCATGGGCTGCATCATGCCGATGGTGCGGATGGCGGGCAACGGGGGGGGAGTACGGGGCATGGTGGGAGGGGTCGCTGAGCGACGATGGAGTGTGACTTGATCGGGCCGCGGCTTCAACCGCCGCGCGCCCAAATCTTGACCTGAGGCAAGAAACCGAACCCAGCGAAACCGGTCAGGCCAACAGCCGGCACAGCGCGGTAAGGCTGTCCACCGTGGCATGGGGCGGGGTGTCGTCGTGCGGCCAGGGGTGGTTGGCACTGTTGATCCACACCGCCTGCATGCCGGCATTCAGCGCGCCCTGCGCATCCAGCGTGGCGTCGTCGCCCACGTGCAGCACCTCGTGGGGCAGCACATCCACGGCCGTGGCGGCCGCATGGAAGATGCGAGCATCGGGCTTTGCCACACCAAACTCCGACGCGCTGATGCTGTGGCGAAAGTAGTGGCCGATGCCGATGCGGTGAATATCGGCATTGCCGTTGGACACCGCCACCACCGGGTAGCGCGCTGACAAGAAAGCCAGCGTGTCGTGCGCATCGTCAAACAGCTCCACCCGCTGGCGCTCGGCAAAGAACAAATCAAACGCCGGTTCGGCGAGCGCGGGCTCGTCACCGGCCTGCGTCAGCGCCAGCCGGATGGACTCGCGCCGCAGCGCGCTCAGGTCGCCCTTCAGGTCGGGACGCAGGGTCACCATCTGGTTGCGGATGGCGCGCAGCGCCTCGGTATCCGAGAACAATGCCGCCGTGGCGGGCGCGTGGTGGGTCAGCCAGTCCAGCAGCACACTTTCGGCCCGCGTGATGGTGGGCCAGATGGGCCAGAGCGTGTCGTCCAGATCGATGGAGATCGCACGGATGCGGGAGGTGTCCAGAGAGGGATTTGGCACAGGGCGCACCTGAAGGATGAAGGCGAAAAAAGAGGCCCCGGCGATGCACCGGGGCGAGGGCCGCAAAGCATACCGCAGGCCTTTGCGGAATGCAGTGCGTTCAACCCGGGTCTGGCGCGCCCCCAGGCCCCAACGTAGATCCGCGCACCACCAGCAGCCCGGGCAGCAGGCTCTCGCGTGCGGGGCCCTCCAGGCCGTTGATGCGCTCGAGCAGGCACTGCGCAGCACGTTGCCCGATGGCGTCGGTGGGCTGGGCCACCGCGCTCAGGCCAGGCCGGATCAGCGACGCCCATTCAGGGTCGTCAAAGCCCACAAAACCCAGCTGTTGTCCAAACGTCCACCCCAGGCGCGAGACGGACGCTGCCACCCGCAGCGTGACCACCGAATTGCCCGCCACCACCGCGCAGCGCTCGCCGGGCCGGGCCTGCCGCAGCAGATCGGTGAGCGCCTGGTCCAGCACCTCATCGCCCTGCTCGGCCGCCAGCTCCAGCACCGCGCCGCGCACCGCCGAGCCCTTGGAGGACACCAGCGCACGGAAGGCCTCCGTGCGCTCGATGCGGGAACTCACGCCCAGCAAGGGCTGGGTGATGTAGAGCAGGCGCTGCCAGCCTTGCTGCTGCAGGTGGGCACAGGCTTCGCGCATGGCGCCCTGGTTGTCCAGCGAGACGAAGTCTGCCGCCAGCCCGGCGTGGCGCCGGTCCACCAGCACGGCGGGCTTGCCGTGCAAGGTGTTCACATCCGCCTGCCCCTCGCCCTGCCCCAGCGTGTTGAGGATGAACCCATCCACCTGGTAGCTGGCCAGCGCATCGATGGCCGCGCGCTCGCGTTCGCGGTCGTTGCCCAGGTTGAACAGCATGACCAGGTAGCCCGCATCCTGGCAGGCTTTCTCGGCGCCGCGCAACACGGCCACCGAATAGGGGTTGGTGATGTCGGCCACCACCAGGCCAATCAGGCGCGAGCGGCCGTGGCTCAGCGCCTGGGCCATGGGGCTGGGCACATAGGCCAGCTTGGCGATGGCGGCCTCAACCCGCGCCGCAATGTCGGGGCTGAGCAGGCGTTCACGGTGGTTGAAGTAGCGCGACACCGTGGCCTTGGATACACCGGCCTCGGCCGCCACATCGGCAATGGTGGGGCGGGCGCGGGGCGTGGCGGAGGATGCGGGTGTCGGCGGGCTCATGCGGGTACGGCGTTGTACACGGCGGCGGGCCGTTCGCCCGCCAGGGCCTGCAGCAGGTTGGTGGTGGCCAGCGCCGCCATGGCATGGCGGGTGTCGTGCGTGGCCGAGCCGATGTGGGGCAGCGGGGTCACGCGCGGGTGGGTGCGCAGGCGCGACGCCAGCGGCAGCGGCTCGGTGGCAAATACATCGAGCCCCGCTGCGCACAGGGGGCCATGGTCCAGCGCGTGCAGCAGGTCTTGTTCCACCACGGTGGCACCCCGGCCGCCGTTGATGAAGATGGCGCCGGGCTTCATGGCCGCAAACAGTTCGGCGTTGACCATGCCCCGCGTGCTGTCCGACAAGGGCAGCATGGCCACCACAAAGTCTGATTGCGCCAGCAGCGCGGGCAGCGGCGTGTGGATGGCCTTGCCCTGCAATTCAGGGGCCTGGGTGGCGAGGTCCACCGGGCGGCGGGCGTGGTACATCACCGGCATGCCAAACCCCAGTGCGGCGCGGCGCGCCACCGCCTGGCCAATGCGGCCAAATCCGAGCAGGCCCAGCGTCTTGCCATGCACATCGCTGCCAAACAGGTCTTCTCCAATGTTCTTGGTCCACCGGCCCTCGCGCACCAACTGCGACAGCTCCACCAGCCTGCGGCTGGTGGCCATGAGGAGGGCAAACACCGAGTCTGCCACCGTTTCGTCAAGCACTCCGGGGGTGTGGCACAGCATGATGCCGCGCGCCTGCAGCACGTCCAGCGCGTAGTTGTCTACGCCCACCGAAATACTGGACACCACCTGCAGCTGGGGCGCACGCGCCAACACGGCGGCATCGATGGGAAAGCTGGAGCCGATGAGCCCGTGCGCCTGTGCCAGCGCGGCATCGAATCGCGCACGTTCATCGGGTTTGCGCGGGTCGGCCACGGTCACGTCGTGCACGGCGGTCAGCCGCGCGAGCTGGTCGGGCGGCAGTTCGCGAAACACCAGCACTTGCTTGCGCGTTGAGCTTGTGCTGCCGTCTGTAGAAGGTAGCGCCATGCTCACAGGCCCGCCTCCTGCAGCTGGGCGCGGGTGGGCAGCCCCTCTGTGTCGCCCAGCACCTGCACGGCACGCGCACCAATCCAGGCGCCACGGCGCACGGCGGCAGGCACGGTCAAGCCTTCCAGCAGCGCGCTGATCACGCCCACGGCAAAGCCGTCGCCCGCGCCCACGGTGTCCACCACCTGGGCCACGGGCACGCCGGGCACGCGGCCGGTGCCGGCCACATCGCTGTCGTAGTACGCGCCCTCGGGCCCGAGCTTGACCACCACCAGCTTGGCGCCGCGCTCACGGTAAAAGCGTGCCACGCCCTCTGGAGTGGTTTCACCGGTCAGAAACACGCCCTCTTCCATGCCCGGCAGCACCCAGTCAGCATAGGTCGCCAGGGTGTTGATCCAGTGGCGCATGGTCTCGGGCGACGACCACAGCGTGGGGCGCAGGTTGGGGTCGAACGAGATGGTGCGGCCTGCGGCGCGCATCACCTCCAGCGTGCGGATGGCGGCTTGCAGGCTGGTGTCGGAGATGGCGGCAAACACGCCTGTGGCATGCAAGTGGCGCGCAGACCGCAGCCAGGGTTCGTCCACATCGGCGGGCCCCATCTGGCTGGCGGCAGAACCCTTGCGGTGGTATTCCACCTGCGGGTCGCGGCCATCCATCACGCGCTCTTTGAACTGGAAGCCCGTGCGCTGCGTGGCATCGCACACCACGTGCGAGCAATCAATGCCTTCGCCCTGCATGGCCGCCAGCAGCGCGCGGCCCATGGAGTCGGTGCCCAGGCGGCTGGCCCAGCCCACCTTCAGGCCCAGGCGCGCCAGGCCAATGGCCACATTGGTCTCGGCCCCGGCCGTGCGCTTGTGAAAGCCGGTGGCGTTCTCCAGCGGGCCGGGCTCGTTGGCCACCAGCAGCAGCATGGCCTCGCCAAACAGTGCCACGTCGAAGGCTGAATCGCTCATGCAGCCTCCCGTGCAGCGCGGATAAAGGCCACCTGCTCGCGCGTGACGGCCACCAGGTCGTCGCCCACCAGCGGGTATTCAATGGCATGCGGCACATCGGCAGGCAAGGCGCGTAGCACGGCGCGCCAGGGCGCCACCGAATCGGCCAGCGGCACCGCCACCCACTTGGCGGGCAGGCGCTGCACGCCCTTGCAATGCACATAACGCACATAGGGCGCCAGTGCCTGCGCGGCCTGCAGCGGGCATTCGCCCTGCCAGTGCCAGTTGCCCATGTCAAAGGTCATACCCAGGCCGAGCCCCGCCTGTGCCTGGGCCGCAAAGAAGGCCTGCATGGCGGCCAGCGTGCCTGCGGTAGCGGTCTGGTCGTTCTCGATCACCAGCTCCACCTGTGGGGCGGCCTGCAGGAGGGCCTGGAGGCGTTGCAGCGAGGCATGCGATGTCGGCAGGGTTGCGCCAAAGCCGCCAATCGACATCTTCAGGCGCTGTGCACGCAGCACCTGGGCGGCCTGCACGCCGCGTGCAAGGGCTGCTTCATCCAGCTCGCCATGCGCGGTCCACAGGCCTTCGGGGCTGGAATACACCGCCGCCCGGCCTGCCAGTGCGGGCAGCTCAGTGGCTGCGTCGCGCAGCAGTTCGCCACGCACCTCCACGCCGTCCGCGCCCGCTTGCAGGGCCAGGTCGGTGCACCACAGCTGGCCGTGGCGACCGGTTTCGGCCGCGCCGAAGGAGGACAGGGAAATCAATACCTTCATGTGTTTCTTTCAGGCCGCGCCCCCACGGGGCGAAGGCCATCAACCGCACGACCTGTCAGGTCTCGATGTGCGTGGGTCTGTGCGTGGGTTTCAATGTGCGTGGTGTGAACTCAGGATCTGGCCCAGGAACTGCCGCGTCTTGTCGTGCTGCGGCTGGCCGAAGAACTGCTGCGGTGGCGCCTGCTCCAGGATCTTGCCGTCGGCCATGAAGATCACCCGGTCGGCCACGCTGCGGGCAAAACCCATCTCGTGCGTCACGCACAGCATGGTCATGCCGTCTTCGGCCAGGCTGATCATGGTGTCCAACACTTCCTTGACCATCTCGGGGTCGAGCGCCGAAGTGGGCTCGTCAAACAGCATCACCTTGGGCGCCATGCACAGCGCCCGCGCAATGGCCACGCGCTGCTGCTGCCCACCCGACAACTGGCTGGGGTGCTTGTGCGCCTGTTCGGGGATGCGCACGCGGGTCAGGTACTTCATGGCCACTTCTTCGGCCTGCGCCTTGCTCATGCCGCGCGAACGCATGGGGGCCAGCGTGCAGTTTTCCAGAATGGTCAGGTGCGGGAACAGGTTGAACTGCTGGAACACCATGCCCACTTCGGCGCGCACGGCATCCACGTTCTTGCCGCCTGCGGTCAGGTCGATGCCATCGACCTCGATGCGGCCCTTTTGCACCGTCTCCAGCCGGTTGATGCAGCGAATCAGCGTGGACTTGCCCGAGCCCGACGGCCCGCAGATCACGATGCGCTCCCCTTGCCGCACCGACAGGTTGATGTCGGTGAGCACCTGGAAGCTGTCGTACCACTTGTTGACCCCTTCCATGCGGATGATCGGCGGTGTGCCGGGGGCGGTCGTGACTGCGTCGCTCATCAATGGCTCCTTATCGTTCAGGCAGGCTTACTGCAGCTTGGGCAGGTCAGCGCCCAGCCACTTCTGGTACAGCTTGTTCAGTTCGCCATTGGCAGTGTTGCGTGCCACAAAGTCGTTCACGGCCTTGGTCAGTTCGTCCTGGCCGGGGCGCAGGGCGATGCCCATGGCCTGCTGCAGCAGGTTGAACTTGTTCTCAAAGGTGTTGGCGGGCACGCGCTTGGCGATCTGCGCCGCCACCGTGACCGAGCAGCCAATCGCATCGACCTGGCCCGAGATCAGCGCCTGCATGGCCGACGCGTCGTCGTCAAAACGGCGGATCTCGGTGCCCTCGGGCGCCGCCTTGGTCACAGCCACATCCTGCGTGCTGGCGCGGGCCACGCCCACGCGCACGGTCTTCAGGTCTGCCGCGCTCTTGATGTTGGCGCCCGTCTTGCCGTACAACACGATGGTCGCGGCCGCATAAGGCTGCGAGAACTGCACCTGCTTGGCACGCTCGGGCGTGATGGCCAGCGAGGCCACCAGCACATCGACCTTGTTGGTCAGCAAAAACGGGATGCGGTTGGGGCCGGTGACGGGCACGATGTTGGCCTTCACGCCCAGGTCCTTGGCCAGCAGCTTGGCCACGTCGGCGTCGTAGCCGTCGGGCTGGTTTTGGGCGTTGGTGGTGCCGTAGGGCGGAAAGTCCACCAGCATGCCGATGGTGATCTCACCCTTCTTCTTGATGTCCGCCACGGACTGGGCCGCGGCCAGCGGCGCAAACGCCGTGAGGGCAGCACCCAGCCCCAAGGCGGCCAAAGCGGCGGTGGCGGTGCGGCGTTGCAAAGAAAAAGTCATCGCATGTCTCCTGGTGGTTGGTGTGAACGAGAACAGAAAGAAAAGAGGATGGCGGCGCGTGGTCAGCGCGCCAGAGCACGGGCGCGCTTGCGCTCCATGCGTGCGGCCAGCAGCGACAGCGGCCAGCAGATCACGAAGTACAGCGCGGCCACAGTGGTGAACACATGCAGCGGCTGAAAGGTGGCGTTGTTGATGATCTGCCCCGCCCGCGTGATCTCGGTGAAGCCGATGATGGCCGCCAGCGATGTGCCCTTGATGATCTGCACCACGTAGCCCACCGTGGGCGGCAGCGCGATCTTGAAAGCCTGGGGCAGCACCACAAACCGCATGCGGGCCACGTACTTGAGGTTCAGGGCCTGGGCGGCCTCCCACTGGCCGCGTGGCACAGCCTCGATACACCCGCGCCAGATCTCGGCCAGAAACGCCGCGCTGTTGAGCACCAGCGCCACGCCCGCGGCCACCCAGGGGTTGATGTCAAACCCCAGCACCGGCGCACCAAAGAAGATGAGGAACAGCTGCAGCAGCAGCGGCGTGCCCTGGAACACCTGGATGAACACGCGCGATGCATTGCGTGCCGCGGCGTTCTCTGAGGTGCGCGACAGCGCCACCACCAGCCCCAGCAGCGAACCGCCCACAAAGGCAATGGCCGACAACGCCAGCGTCCACTGCGCGGCCTGCACGATGAAAAGGAACTCGGAGAGTCCGAAGGTACGCATGGTCGGTCTCCTTATCGGCGGTCTGGGTAGTTAAGGACGCGCTGATAAATCAGCTTGAACAGCGCCGAGAAACTCAGCGCCAGCGCCAGATAAATGGCCGTCACCACGATGTAGATCTCAAAGCTGCGGAAGGTCTGCGACTGCAGGTTGGCCGCCACCGAGGTCAGGTCGTCCGCCGAGATCACAGACACCACGGCCGAGCTGAGCATCAGCAAGATGAACTGGCTGGTGAGCGCCGGGTAGATGGCCTTGAGCGCGGGCTTGAGGATCACAAACCGAAAGATCTCCCACGGCTTGAGGTTGAGCGCCTTGCCCGCCTCGATCTGCCCCTTGGGAATGGACTCGATGCCCGCCCGCACGATCTCTGCCGCATAGGCCCCCAGGTTGACCACCATGGCGGTCAGCGCCGCCGTGTAGGGCGACCAGCGCAGGCCAATGGACGGCAGCGCAAAGAAGAAGAAAAACAGCTGCACCAGAAACGGCGTGTTGCGGATGACCTCGATGTACGCGTTGATCAAAAACCGCAGCCAGCCCGGCCCGCCGGTCTTGCCCCAGGCGCAAAAGATGGCCACCACCAGCCCCAGCAAAGTGGCGGTGAGCGACAGCTGCACAGTGATCCAGGTGCCCTTGAGCAACAAGGGCCACGCGGCAAACACGGCATCGAACTGGAACTGGTAATTCACGGTGAACAGCGGTTATTCCAAAGTGGCGTCAGTTTATGAAACCGGTTTCATAACCACATCAGGGAATACCCGATGCACCCCCAAAAGGGGCTGAAAACACCTGAAGACGCCATGCCCGGCGCTGATCTCGCAGGCGGTGGTGTGTCAGGCCGCAAATAGGCTCCCGGCCCGCACTGGCACGGCGCGTGGGTGAAAATGCCGCATGCCTTCCTTCCACCCCGAACCCCCTTTCACCCACGGCCAGGCCGACCGCACCGCCGTGCTGCTGTGCAACCTAGGCACGCCCGACGAACCCACGGCCCCGGCCGTGCGCCGCTATCTGGCGCAATTTCTGGGTGACCACCGCGTGGTGGAGATCCCCAAGCTGCTGTGGATGCCCATCCTGCACGGCATCATCCTGCGCACCCGCCCGGCCAAGTCGGCCGCCAAATACGCCAGCATCTGGACGCCTGAGGGGTCGCCCCTGGCACACTGGACGGCCAAGCAGGCCACGCTGCTGCGCGGCTGGCTGGGCGAGGCAGGCCACAACGTGCTGGTGCGCCACGCCATGCGCTATGGCAACCCGTCCATCGCCAGCCAGCTCGATGCGCTCAAAGCCGAAGGCGCCACGCGCATCCTCATCCTGCCGCTGTACCCGCAGTACTCGGCCACCACCACAGCCAGCGTGTTTGACGCCGTCTACACCTGGGCCGCCGCCACCCGCAACGTGCCCGAGCTGCGGTTCGTCAACCACTACCACGACGCCCCCGGCTACATCGACGCCCTGGCCCGCACCATCGAAACGCACTGGAAGCACCACGGCCAGCCCGACCAGCTGGTGATGAGCTTTCATGGCGTGCCCGAGCGCACCCTGCACCTGGGCGACCCCTACCACTGCGAGGCCCGCAAAACCGGCCGCCTGCTGGCCGAGCGCCTGGGCCTGCGCGAGGACCGCTACCGCATCACCTTCCAGTCGCGCTTTGGCAAGGCCAAGTGGCTGGAGCCCTACACCCAGCCCACCATCGAGGCGCTGGGCAAGGCGGGCACGCGGCGGGTGGACGTGGTGTGCCCCGGCTTCACCAGCGACTGCCTGGAGACGCTGGAAGAAATCAACATGGAAGTGCGCGAGGCCTTCTTGCACGCAGGGGGCAAAGAGTTTCACTACATTCCCTGCCTGAACGACAACCACCACTGGATCACTGCGCTGAGCCGCGTGGCCCAGCAGCACCTGGCGGGCTGGCCCACCGAGGCACCCACCGCCGCCGCACTGGCCGATGCGCGCAGCCACGCGCTGGCCGGTGGTGCACCTGCCGGGGTTTGCCCGGTGGCGCACTGATGCCCATGCCCATGCCATTGCGCATGCGAAAGCGAATGGCACCGGGCGGCCTGTGCGCCCATGGTCATTCACTACATTATTGATAGCACTCAGGGCATATTGCACTAGCGCATCTGCCCGTTTTGGCTCATATTTTGGTTGCCAGGTGCTGCACGGCTGCCTGCCACGCACTCCGCACCGCCCCCTCCTACACCCACATCAATGCCCGCATTTGCCCTTGCCCCCCACCAGTTGCGTCTGACCATTGACCCCGCCACGCTGGGTTTTGCCAGCACCGCCGAGCTGCAAGACCTGCCCCTGCCCTGGATCGGGCAGGAGCGTGCCCAGGCCGCCGCGCAATTTGGCCTGGCGATGCAGCAGCCGGACTACCACCTGTTTGTGCTGGGCGAAGTGGGCAGCGGGCGGGCGTCATTGCTGCGCCAGGCCATGCAGGCCGAGGCCGCGAAACGCGCGGTGCCGCCCGACCTGTGCTACCTGCACCACTTTGACCAGCCCGACCGCCCCCGCGCGCTGCGCCTGCCCGCAGGCGAGGGCCGCTTGCTGCGCCAGGGTCTGGCAGACATGGCACGCAGCCTGCAGACCGACATCCCCAAACGCCTGACCAGCCCCGACTTCAAGGCCGAGGCCGAGCGCATCGAGAAGACCTGGCAAACGCAAGAGAGCGAAGCCTTTGCAGCGCTGGACGCATTTGCCGAGGCGCGCCAGTTCCGCCTGAGCCGCGAGGCCGGGCACATGGTGTTCACCCTCACCGGCCCCAAGGGCCAGCCGCTGACCGAAGGCGAGGCGCGCGCCCTGCCCCGCGAGCGCCGCACCGAGATCGACGCCGCCGAGCAGGAGCTGCGCGCCGAGATCGCCAAGTTTCTCGAAACCACCCGCCCGCTGGAGCGCGCGCGCGACGACGCCCTGGCCGCCCTGCGCCGCCAGGCCATCAAGCCGCTGGTGGAGCACGCGCTGCACGGCATCCGCCAGGGCCTGCGCAAGCAGATCAAGGACGCCGTCAAGCTCACGCAGTGGCTGGACCAGGTGGAGCGCGCCGTGCTGGACCACATCGACCTGTTCGAGCCAGGTGACACCGACCAAGGCCAGGACGCCGAAGACGACCGCAAGGACGCGCTGGACGACCTGCTGGCCCGCTGCCAGGTGAACGTGGTGGTAGACAACCACGGCCGCACCAGCGCCCCCGTGGTGGTGGAAGACAACCCCACGGCCCGCACCCTGTTTGGCAGCATCGAACATGGTGCCGACGCCGACACCGTGCAGGCCGACCACGCCAGCATCCACGCAGGCAGCCTGCTCAAGGCGCATGGCGGCTTCATCCTGCTGCACCTGCACGACCTGGCCGCCGAAGAAGGCCTGTGGCCGCGCCTGCGCCGCTTTTTGCGCTGCGGGCGTTTGCAGATCGAAGACGGCAGCGGTGGCGGCAGCCCCGCCCATGCGCCCGGCGGCGCCGTGGCACTGCAGCCCGAGCCGGTGGACGTGGATGTGAAGATCGTGCTGATCGGGTCGGTGGAGGAGTACTACGCGCTGCAAGAGGCCGACCCCGACGCCGCGCGCCGCTTTCGCGTCAAGGTGGACTTCTCAGACCGGTTCATCGCCACCCCCGGCACCCACCAGTCGTCTGCCATCCTGGTCGCGCATTGCTGCAAAAAACGCGGCCTGCCCCACTTTGCCGCCGACGCTGTGGCCCTGCTGCTGGAGCAATCACACCGCGAGGCCGACGACCAAGGCCGCCAAAGCGCGCGCTTTGCCCACACCGAAGCACTCGCCATCGAAAGCGCCGCCCTGTGCCAGGCCCGCGCAGGCACCCTGGTGCAAGCCGCCGACGTGCAAGCCGCCCTGGCCGCCCGCACCCTGCGCCACAACCAGCCCGAAGAAGAACTGCACGAATCCATCACCGAAGGCGAGCGCCTGATCACCTTGCAGGGCTCCATCACCGGCCAGATCAACGCCATGACGCAGATCGACCTGGGCGACTACCGGTTTGGCTTTCCGGTGCGCATCACCGCACGCACCTTTGCTGGGCAAGAGGGCCTGCTCAACATCGAGCGCGAGGTCGATATGTCCGGCCCCATCCACGACAAGGGCGTGCTCATCCTGCACAGCTACCTCACCGCGCTGTTCAGCCATGTAGCGCCCTTGGCGCTCAACGCGTCCATCGTGTTCGAGCAGGAATACAGCGGCGTGGAAGGCGACTCAGCCTCGTGCGCCGAGCTGTATGCGCTGCTGTCCAGCCTGTCAGGCCTGCCCCTGCGCCAGGGCATTGCCGTGACGGGCGCATTGAACCAGCACGGCGAAGTGCTGCCCGTGGGCGGCATCAACGAAAAGATCGAAGGCTGGTTCCGCGCCTGCGCTACGGCCGGGCTGGACGGCACCCACGGCGTACTGATCCCCGCCCGCAACCAGCGCCACCTGATGCTGGACCGCAGCGTGCTGAACGCGGTGGAGCGCGGGCTGTTCCATGTCTACACCATGGGGCATGTGAGCGAGGGGATTGCGCTGCTGACGGGCGAGGCGTCGGGCATGAGCCCGGCAGAGTTGCTGCAGGCGCAGGCGGATGAGCTGGCCGGAGGCGCGGCCACGGTGGAGGACACGGTGATGCAGCGGGCGGAAGTGACGCTGCGGGCGTATCGGAAGGCTTGCCAGGTGGCCGGGGGGGCGCGTAGGGGGCGCGGGGTTCGAGGGCGGTAGGTAGGTAGGTAGGTTTGCCACCGGCAAGAGTGAATGCTCGGGTCACGGTACGTTTAGCGGCCGGTTGCAGTCGTCCGATCAAACTTCGCATTCCTTTTGACGCGCATCTCTACTTTTCCCGCCTCGGTTGTTTGCGGATTGTGGGATTGCCTGGCGGTTCCTGAATATCGAAACATGCGATTCACATGAACAGACGGTAGTCGTAGGAACGATCGGCATACCTGTCCAGCAGCGCACCGACGCGCGCAACACGTCGCGAAGTTTCGATAGTCGCTGGAAGCTGCCCGTACATGTCAAAGCTGTTGAAGTTCATTTTGGAGAGCCCCAGAATTTCCTCAGCCAGCGTCATAAGGTCACTCGTTCCGGCGTGTCGGGTAAGCACCAGAGGTGCGGGAATTCGACGCTTACCTTGGTAGTAGGTGCGGGAAGGGTTCAAGGCTGTAGAGGCGCCGTGCACCCACAGCAACGCCGTCGAATCATCGACAACTACCGTGGTCCCTCGATGGATGGGATAACCGTCGATCTCTAATGTGCCGGTCCGGCTCACCTTGGAGGCCAAATACCGGAGCGTGTCGTCAATGTGAATCTGCAAGAGTTCGACGCAGTCCACACCTTCTAGTCCAGCCTGCAAACCTTCCCGTTCCTCTTTGAGGAAGGGCGTTTGCTTATGGACCACCACTCGGCTCGGCAGCCGAAGATTTGCTTCAAAGAATAGTTCTCGAATCCCCTCGCCAAGGCGCCGAGCGTCATCAAAGCTCATGAAGGGGTTCTTCCGCCGCATGATCGGGTTCTCGATCTTGCTCAGCCGAAACTGCAGGCCCAAACCGTTCGGGCTGTACAGATGGCTGCACCCAAGAACGACATTTCCATCCTCGCCCGGCTTGTTGCGCAAGCTGTAGCCGATACCAACATAGGCTGAATCTTTGTCGAGGCCGTCCAATGCCCATGGGCTTCGCATTGCCTTCGCATAGGTCGCCAACGATAGCCACCAGCGCACTCGGCACTGTTGCTCTTGAACCAAGGTGTCTTCCTCGAGAAACTGCGTTGAGATCCCCTGCGGGATCGCGGACGCCTTCACGAAGTCGTGGAGGTCGAACTGTTCGCCATCGAACTCGTACCCGCGCAACGCGGCCCATCGAGCTGGGATGTACACGAAGATGACACTTGGGTTCGAGGCAGCCTTCAACGAGGCCAGTGCTGCGGAGATTCGTGCACCAAGCTCGCGGGCACTTGCAGGCGTCCTCTCCGTCGGCTCATCGAGTCCCACGAATCCCTTGCCACCCACTTGAGTGATCTCCAGGCCGCATTTGAATGCGGTACTGAAGCCCGGGAACGGCAGCAGATAGTCGGCATCTCTCTGCGTGGGACCGACAGAGTCCTGGAGTTGGCTGAGATACTGGGTGACCCGACGACCATCCCTTGCGGGTGCGATCAAGCCTACGCGGATATTGGGCGCCATGCCGGTCTCGGTGAGCAGCGCGTCGAAGGGCCTATCACGTAGTAGCCCGCGAATCGGATGTGTATCGAAGGCAACGCCCCGCCCAGCCCTGGGCAGGAACAACAACCTGGGCTCACGGATCTGCAGACCGACCTGCGATGCCAAGCGCTCGTTTCGTTCGCTAAGCGCGACAGACGCCTCACGCTCATCGGTGATCTTCGCGAAGATGGGACGTGCTGAGACAGAAAACTTGATGCCTTCGTCGACGTCAGGAAACCTCAGCGTGTTCTCGCGGTCCGGAAGCAACCGAACGCGCCAGAACTCTAGCGCTTCGTTGAACTTGTCGTTGTGCTGATAACCAAGGACCTTGACCTTGATAGCGTTGGCAATTGCACGCGGCGCCTCTTCACCTGCCGTATCGGTGACAAACAGGGTCGGCTTGAGCACAAGAACCAGCGAGCCGCTGACGGTTTTGACCTGCAAGAGGACGGCTTTGTAGACAGTCCATTGCCGCGCTTCGACCCGTTGCTCTGTGGTTTCCTGTGGATCCCAGATCAAGCCTTCGTTGTCGCAATTCAACCCTGCCCTGAGAGACAGCGCCAGAGCGGTGGCCCGCCGCATGAGGCTGTTGGCCGTCCCGTCTTCGTAGCGAAGATCCTCATCGTTAAGCGGGACACGTTTGACCTCGCCCGAGATGTTCCCCGCAAATGCCGACTGAATCTGCTGTGGCGACGCAATGGCGTACACCTTGCCCCTGAAAGGCGCCGCGACGAATCCGTGTTCCTCGCCGATCGTCCTAAGTTCGGACCACACCGTGCCCCGCGCAGGCCACTGCACCAGATCGAACTCAAGCAACTCGCCCGGCGGCTGCATCGGAAAGGCGTTGCTCTTGATCAGCCCCGTGACGGGCAGGTTTGGTAATTGGAAAGCGGCGCGCCGGGCGGTAGGTGACTCCTTAAACTTGTCCAGCACCGAGTCCACATGAGCGCGGGCATCGGCGGGCGCCACATGCAGCGTGATGCGTCGAACAACGTCATCGAAGGTCGCACCTGGCACGACGAATCGCTGCGGATCGGCCCGGTCAGACGTCTGCAATAGCGTCTCGACATCACCGGTCACTGGCGAATCCCCGTACTGGGTCCAGAAAAGCGGCAGCCGCTGTTGCGCGGGGTCGCCATAGGCCTCCAAAAACGCAGCCATAACGCTCGCGTCCCGACCGCTGTAGCCGCAGACCAGGACGGGCCGAGTTCGCAATTGGTGGACGAGGGCCGATCGCAACTCGGCCTCCTGCTCGGCTAACTCCCTTTGCGTGTTCTTCAGCGCGTCGTAGCGATAGTCCCCGTGCATGGAAACGCACTGCAACTCATCGAGGGCCATGGGTCGGGAAATACGCTCCTTCGATTCCTGCCCCACCTCAATGGCGGTGATCCCGGCGCTAGTTGCCGCGCGCGCTGCCAGGCCGTCAAAGTTAGTCGTCCAGACTGAGGTCACCAGCCGCTGCCTAGCAAGCTCAGCCAGTAGTTGATAGCCCAGCCCCGGCTTGGCCCGCTTGACCCATTCTTGGAAATACCGACGCCGGTCGTCTCCGCGCGTATAGCAGGCCTCGATGTATGCCGAGTACTCGTCGGCTGAACCGCTCGCTGGATATCGACGCTGGGCATCAAGCCAGCGCTGGATACGCTGTCGAACGGATGGAAGCGAAAGCTCGTCGAACTGGCGCTCGAGACCCGGGTTGTTGGTCAAAAAAATAGAGCGCTTCCACTCCCAGATGCACTGCGTCGCTGAAGGCATCCCTGAGCTCATGGAAGCTCCGGCTCCGAGGAAGACCAGCAATGGCTGGTCTCGCGACATTCCGATCGAGCGCACCATGGCGTCGATTGACAGCACATGTATCAATTGGAGCCCCCCCTGTAAATACGTCTTTCTTGCATCCCGAATCGCCGATACCCTGCCGCTTGTCACCGACGGCTGTCAGCCGGAATAACCATCGACCAAATCGCCACAAGAGCATTGCGCAACAACTACGCGACCTCCGCGTGCTCCCGCAACCACGTCACCACATCCTCCGTCACTTCATCCCGATTCGTCTCATTCAATATCTCATGCCGCGCCGCCGGGTACAGCTTGACCGTCATATCGGCCACACCGGCGTCCCGATACCGCTGCCCCAGTTGCTCCAACAAGACGCCGCCTGCGGCCAGCGGGTCTGCGTCGCCGGATGCGATGAGGATGGGCAAGTCGCTGCGGATGCGCGCGAGTTGTGCGGGGTCGGCCAAGCGGGGGGCGGGGGCGAAGAGGGAGGGGATCACGTCGGGCGGCACGTCCCAGCCACACCACGGGTCGGCCACGTAGGCGTCCACCTCGGCAGCGTCGCGCGACAGCCATTCGTAGCCGGTGCGGTGCTCAAAGCCTGCGTTGAATGCCGCGAGCCCAGCGGGCGCATCGGCGGGGGCGTTGGCCATGGCAGCGGCCAACAGGTCGAGGGCGGTGGAGCCTGACAAGATGACGCCGGACCAGGTGGATGAATGGTCCAGGATGGCCGCCTGCGCTGCGAACGAGCCCATGGAGTGGCCGAACAAAAAGAGCGGGAGCTGCTGCGGCCCATGCTGCGCGCGCAGCAGCGCGCCGAACTGGGCCACGTCGGCAATGAGGCCGCCGAAGCCAGCGCTGCCAAAGTCACCCAGCTTGCCGCCTGCCGTGCGCCCGTGGCCGCGATGGTCCACGGCGTGGACGATGAAGCCTGCGGCGTTCAAGGCCCGCGCAAAGCGGTCGTAGCGCTCGCCATGCTCGGCAAGGCCGTGGGAGATTTGAACGACGCCCACTGGTTGACCCGGGGTTTGGGCCCAGGTGTAGGTGGTGACCTGGGTGCCGTCTGCGTTGGACTGGAAGGAGGAGGTGGTGGTGCTCATCGTTTCATTCTGGCACGGGGTTTGGTTGCCACGCCACGATGAAATTGCCACTGGCGTGGCCGCCACCGCTTTCAGCGTGGCGCGCGGGCCGCCTGCAATGCTGCGCGAATTGCACTGACCACCGCCTCGGGCTTCTCCAGTGGAATGCCGTGCCCGCTGTCCACCCACACCTGGGTGGAGCCGGGGTAGAGGTGGGCGAAGTCGGCGCGTTTTTGGCGCACCTCTTCGGCCAGCGCAGATGAAGCGCCTGGGGTTTGCAGTGCGCTGAGGACAAACACGGGCAGGGTTGGGTCCACCGGCAGGCTGACAACGCGCTGCCCGGTGGCATCCAGCGCTGCCAGCTCTTGTTTGACCACGTCAGAGGTGCCCAGGCGGAAGGCCACTTTCAGCCATGTCGGCCACAGGTCTGGGTTGCCAGCGCCTCGCATCTGCTCGGGGTGGGTGGAGTCCACCAGCACCAGCGCGGCCACCTCGGCGGGGTATTGACGCGCGTACAGCTGCATGTACAGGCCGCCCAGCGAGTGGCCGACCAGCACATAGGGCGGCGGTAGCTGGCGGACCCTGAGCAATGCCCGCAGCTCTTGCACCACCTGCGCCCCATCGCGCGGCTGGGGGGACGCATCGCTGCGGCCGTAGCCCGCGCGGTTGTAGGCCAGCGCGCGGGTCTCTGCCACGGTGTCGGGCCAGACCTTGGACCACCAGTCCAGCCGGGCGCCCAGCCCGTTCTCAAACACCACCACGGGGGTGCCCAGCCCTGCCTGCACGTATTCCACCGTGCGCCCGTCCACCGTGTCGGTGGTGGCGCCGGGCAAGCTGGCGCAACCGCTCAAGCAGACTGCCAGCAGCAGGCTGGCCCAGTGCCATCGGTTCATGGTCTCAAGTCCTTTGCATACAGGTTCATGGCCCGCAGGCCAAAGCAGCGTGGTGCCATTTAGAGCGGCTCACAAAGCTCAGCGAAGCGGTTCTGGCCAGGCGCTGTGTCGCAGGCAGTACGAGCAGTACGAAAAGACACAGCAACGACGCCAGAAGATTTTTGTGAGCCGCTCTTAGCAGCGGCCCGCCGTGCGCAGCAGAGCATTGCATTCCTTGGCCGCGCTGCGGCCCTGTGGCTGGGCGGCCGCTGCCGGTGCCTGGGCGCCACCAGTGCCCGCGCTGCCCACCATGGCGGTGCAGATGGCATCGGAGTGTGGTGTCTGGCCGAAGCTCATGGCTTTCTGAAAGCCCGTTGCACCGTACAGATAGCACCGGTAGCTGGCGCCGTCACGGGTGTTGACGGTGTAGTTGATGCGGCCGCCGGTTTCCTCCTGCCGGTCGGTGATGGTGAACTGGCCTGCCGTGCGGCCAATGGCTTGCGCAGTGCGCTGCTCCAGCCCCGCCTGGTCGAGGGTGGACGCGCAGCCGGTGAGAAATGCCACGGCTGCGACGAGGCCAGCAATGGAGGTAAGGGACAGGGGGTGGTTGCGATGGTTCATGGTGTGAGTGGCAGTGATGGGAGGTGGTGGGTGAGCGAGCGAAACCGTGTGTGCAACAAGATGGGTGATGACGGCCGGGCCGCAGCAAATCGAATATCTGGGGACCCTTCTGCGGCGCATGGGATGAACGCAGGGGACCAACAACACATCCGTGGGCAAGGCTCCGCCCGGCGGCCTTGTAAAGCCGCCAGCCTGTGTTGAAGTGGGTGGGTAAAACTCAGCCCGGTTTGCGGGCCACAATGAAGGCGCGGATGTCCTTGCCGCGCGTGCCGTGCCGCTCGGTGCAGACGATTTGCAGGCCCTGCTGCACCATGGCCGAGCGGAGCCGCTGTTCGTCAAAGGACAACACCGGAGGGGCCTTGCCGATGGCGCGCATCAGGGGCACGGCCAGGTAGGGGATCAGCGGGTTCATCTCTGCGATGCAGGCGGTCTTGGAGATCAGCAGCCCACCCGGGCGCAGCACCTTCACCAGTTGCCTGAGCGCGTCGTCCAGATCGCTCATCAGGTGCAGCACGTTGAAGGCCAGCACCGCGTCGTACACCTCTGGCCCAGGGGCCATGGCCTCGGCGTCGGCCACGGCGAAGCGTAAGGCTGCTGACGGTTGCGCGGCCAGCCGCTGGTGGGCGATGGCGATCATCTGCGACGACACATCGGTGGCCAGCAGGCTGCGGGTAAAGGGCGCCAGCCGCAGCGCCGTGCTGCCGGTACCGCAGCCAATCTCCAGCACGTCATCCTGGGGCGACAGCAGGCCTTGCACGCGCTGCAAGGTGGCCTCGTACCCTGCCAAGTCGGCAATGGGGTCGGCGGCGTACTTGGGTGCAATGCGGTCCCAGAAGCGCGCTTTGGCTGACGCAGCCGGCGGGGTGGCGGCGGAGGGCAATGCGCGAGTGGCGGGGGCAATGGCAGAAGACGACATGGTGTGCAGACCGGGTGAAGTGCTGAAGCGGCGAGGTAAAGAGGCAGTTTGTGGAGGCAAGTGCAATGAGCAACACCCAGATGCTATCCATGCATTGAAGCTCAGGAAACTGCGGTAAATTGCAGTGAACATATACGTTTACGCATGGATAACCTCGACTGGAACCAACTGAAGGCGTTTTTGCAAACGGCGCAAACCGGCTCGCTGTCTGCCGCCGCACGCAAGCTGGGCCTCACCCAGCCCACGCTGAGCCGGCAGGTGGCGGCCATTGAGCAGCAGATGGGCGTGACGCTGTTTGAGCGCGTGGGCAAATCCATGGTGCTCACGCCCACCGGGCTGGACCTGCTGGAACATGCCCGCGCCATGGGCACTGCTGCAGAGGCCCTGGGCCTGGCCGCCAGCGGGCGGTCGCAGGCGGTGGGGGGCGTGGTGTCGGTGTCAGCCACCGATGTAGTGGCGACGCACTTGCTGCCCCCGATCTTGCAACGCCTGCGGGCACAGGAGCCAGGCATTGCCGTGGAAGTCATCGCCTCCAACGCGCTGAGCGACCTGCTGCGCCGCGAGGCCGACATTGCCATCCGCCACGTGCAGCCCGAGCAGCCGGAGCTGATCGCCCGCCTGGTGCGCGAGGCCCGGGCGTGCTTTTACGCGTCGGAGAGCTGGGTGCAGGCCCACGGCCACCCGCGCAGCGCGGAGGACGCTGTGAATGCGGAGTTTGTGGGGTCAGACCGCAACGGCCAGTACCTTGCGTATCTGCGTCAGTACGGTTTGAGCCTGAGCGAAGACAACTTCACCTGCTACGCCGACCACACCGCCGCCCACTGGGCGCTGGTGCGCCAGGGCATGGGCATTGGTGCCATGATGGATGAGATCGCCCGCGAAACGCCGGGCATCGTCCGCGTGCTGGACGATGTGGCGCCGGTGCGCTTTCCCGTCTGGCTGGTGTCGCACCGCGAGTTGCGCACATCGCGACGGATTCGGGTGGTGTTTGAGGCGCTGGCCGAGGGGCTGTCGTTAGACCGCTGAACGCCCGCGCCAAGGGGTCGTGGAGGGCTTGCATGGCAAGGGTGAAAGGGCCACCGCAGCGCAAGGTGAAAGCAGGCGCACTACCCTCGCGCCACCACCTGAACACTCTGACCATGACCACACCGCGCGCCGCCGACTTGCCGAGCACCCACCCGAGCGCACCGCTGGACGCCGCCACCGTGGGCGAGATCATCCAGATGGCGCTGAGCGACCACGTGAGCTTTGCGCAGATCCGCGCCGTCCACGGCCTGCACCATGATCAAGTCAAGGTGCTGATGCGCACGCACCTGGCGCCGGGCAGCTACAGGGCGTGGCGCAAGCGGGTGAGGGAGTTTGGGGAGCGCCGGGAGAACTACAAGTAGGCGATGAGCAAGCGCCGCTCGCCACCTGTTCAGCACCCGTTCAGTCTGGTACCGGCAACATGGCGGCAAGGGTCAAGGCGGCATCTGACCCCGACCCTTCTCCACTTCTAGCCGCTGCAGGAACCACCATGAACACTGACCTCAAGAACTTTGTGCTCCCCATCGCCCGGGCCGTGTCCGCCACGCTGTTTTTTGTGTTCAGCGTGGCCTTTCTCTCGGTCCCGTACAGCCTGGAGCAAGACCCCAGCGATGCGCAGCAACTGACGCACCCAGTGGCCCCACGCCACATGACCTGAGCCCGAGTGCCAGCGCAAACCATCTGGATTGAGTGAAGGCCCATCAAGCGGGCAAATCCAGGCGGGCCCAGGCGGCCATCACATCCGGCTGCTTCTTGATCCAGTCGGCAGACATCATGTTGGCGCCCCAGTGGTGGATGCGCGCCACGCCCTCCCCCATGTTCCACAGGTGCCGCAATTGCAGAAAGAGCGGCAAGGCGGCGAGGTCGGCATCGGTGATGTGGCCGCCGCCTGCGCGGTAGCCGGCCAGGTACTGCTGCCAGCGCTTCAGCAGGGCTTCGTCGGGCTCCATGGGGGCTTTGCGCGGCAGGTTCGACCACAGCCATACGCACAGGTCATAAGCCAGGAACCCTGGCCCGGCGTCATCAAAGTCGAAGAATGCGGCGCGGCGCACACCCTTGGCATCGGTGTACACATGGTTGTTGAAGCCATGCGTGTCGCCGTGGCACATCACGCGGGTCAAGGTGCCTTCAACATCCGCCAACTCGCCCAGAAGGCGATGGATCAGTTCGCGGTAGGCATCCAGCACGGTGGGGGCCAGCTCAGGATGGGCGGCAAGGTACTCCAGCGTGCGGCCCGCCAGATGGTGGCCGTCCAGCACGTAGAAGCTTGCGGGGCCGGTGTAGCTTTGCGCGGCGCTGTGAATCTGTGCCAGCGTGGCGCCGGTCAGGTGCAGGTCTTCGGGCGTATCGGGCACGGCGCCGTCGCAGTGGCGGAACAGGACCAGCACACGAGGGCCCTCCGGGAACGACAGGGTCACGCTGGTCGTGCCGTTCGCAGCCAACACCGGAGAGGCCACACCCACGCCCTGCGCCTCCAAGTGAGCCAACAACGCCAGCTCAAAATCCACATTGAACGGACCGCGCGGTCGGATGGCGCAGAGCCTTGCCACGTATCGGCTGCCATCCGCTGCTCGCACCGCGTAGTTGTCATTGAGGTTGCGGCGGATCAGGTAGCACTGCTGCACGGGCAGGCCGTAGTGGCGCTCTACCCACTGCGCCACAGACGCGGCTGCGGCCGTGGTGTGGGAGGCAACCAGTGTTGTGTCGGGCGATGGGGTGGAATGCATGCGGCATTCTGCATGCAAGCAATACGGCGGTCGCGCACGGACAGTGGCACATGGCGTGCCTTTGATCAAAAGGCCTGCCAGCGCTTACTGCTGGTACGCAAGCAGTATCAAAACCATAGCACCGCGCGCCACGCTTACCAGGGGAGTGGGGCGCCGCTGTAGGCGTAGAAGCTACCGGTCTCCTCGGGCGCCAGCCCATCCAGTACCCGCAGCATGTCGCCCGCCGCATCCGCTGCCGGGCGGCCAATTTCTGCGCCATTGAACGGGGCCGACAAGGCCGAGTCGACGGTGCCCGGGTGCAGCGCCACCAGCACGGCCTGCGGGTGGGTGCGGGCCACTTCGATGGACGCCGTTTTGACCAGCATGTTGAGCGCGGCCTTGCTGGCGCGGTAGCTGTACCAGCCGCCCAGGCGGTTGTCGCCAATGCTGCCCACCTTGGCCGACAGCACCGCCAGCAAGCCGCGCCCCTGCTTGGGCAGCAGCGGTGCAAAGTGGGCCAGCACCAGCGCGGGGCCGAAGGTGTTGGTGCGGAAGGTGGCTTCCATCTGCGCGTAGTTCAACTGGCCCAGGCGCTTTTCAGGCATGCCGTGGGGGCCATGCAGCAGGCCAGCGGCTTGGATGATGCAGTGCCACGGCCCCTGGGCCTTGAGCTGGTGGGCGGCGGCGGCGATGGTGGCTTCATCGTCCAAGTCCACCGCCGGGGTGGTGTGGCGGCCCAGGCCCACGGCCAGCGCGCAGCGCGGTTCGGCCTGCAGGTGGGCGAGGAAGGCACTGCCAATCGCGCCTGTGGCGCCGATCACCAGGGCGCGGTAGCCATCAGGCAGCGACTGCAAAGAAGTGAACGGCGTTGCGGTAGATTGTGCTTGAGACATGGCGCGGTCCTGCGGTGAGGGTGTCGTGGGGTGGTTCGGCAAGCGGGCTACAGCGCATCCAGCCGCGTGCGCAGGCTGGCCGCATGCTCACGCAACGCATCCAGTTGCGGGCCTTGCATCTTTTGCAACTGGCGGTACACCATGCCGAGGCGGAAGTTGTTGCCCAGCGTGCCTTCGTGGCGCGCAAAAAAGTCCCAGTACAGCGCGTTGTACGGGCACGCCCTCTCACCGACTTTTTGTTTTTTGTCGTAGTGGCAGCCGCTGCAGTAGTCGCTCATGCGGTCGATGTAGGCGGCGCTACTCACATAGGGTTTGGTGGCCAGCAAGCCGCCGTCGGCAAACTGGCTCATGCCCACGGTGTTGGGCACTTCCACCCATTCAAAGGCGTCGATGTACACGCCCAGGTACCAGCGGTGCACGGCGGCAGGGTCGAGCCCCGCCAGCAGCGCAAAGTTGCCGATGACCATGAGGCGCTGGATGTGGTGGGCATACGCATGCTCCAGCGACTGGCCCACGGCGTGCTGCATGCAGCGCATGCGGGTGTTGCCCGTCCAAAACCAGTCAGGCAGCGGCGTGCTGTGGCACAGGGCGTTGCGCTCGTCGTAGCCGGGCATGTGGGCCCAGTAGATGCCGCGCACGTATTCGCGCCAACCGAGGATCTGGCGGATGAAGCCTTCCACCGCAGGCAGGGGCGCAGCGCCTGCGTGGTAGGCGGCCTGGGCGCGTTGCACCACCTCGTGCGGGCGCAGCATTTTGGTGTTGAGCGCGAAAGACAGCAGGGAATGAAAGAGCCGCGCGCTCTTGGTGCTCATGGCATCTTCGTAAGCGCCAAAGTCGGGCAGCGTGGTGGAGATGAAATGGTCCAGCCACGCCAGTGCCTCGGCCCTGTTGAGGGGCCAGCGCAATGCATGGGCCTGCGGGTTGCCAAAGCTTTGCACGCCCGCGGCCTGGATGGTGGCCCACAGTGCGCTGTGGTCGTGCGTGGGGCGGGCATCGGGCGGCAGCACGGGTGTGCCGGGCCAGGGCTTGCGGTTGTCGTGGTCGTAGTTCCACTGCCCCCCTTCGGGCTCACCCGCTGCGTCGATCAGCACGCTGTGGCGCTGGCGCATGCGACGATAGAAGTGCTCCATGAGCCACTGTTTGCGGCCTTGGAACACCTCGGCCATTTCGGTGCGGGTGGTATAGAAGTGCTCGCTGCTGACAGCCTGCACGGCAAAGGCTTGCTCTGCGCCCCAGGTGCGCAGTTGCTCGTCCAGCCGCCATTCGTCGGGGTGCTGGTATTGCAGCGTGTGCGCACCGTAGTGGGCCATGAGGGCGGCCAGGTTGTCGGGCATCGACTGGCGGTTGCTGGCGTCGTCAATCGCCACATAGCGCACGCGGTGCCCGGCCTCGCGCAGGTGGCGGGCCAGGTCGCGCATGGCGGCAAAAATGGCGAGTATCTTTTGCGCGTGGTGCAGCACATAGTCGGTCTCTTGCCGCACTTCCATCAGCACGTAGACCACGCCTTCGTCCAGCGTGGCAAACCACGAATGCTCGGGGTTGAGCTGGTCGCCCAGCAGCAGGCGCAGGGTGTGGGCACTCTGTAGGGTGGAGGGTTGTGGCGTGGTCATGCCGTGCCCCACATGCTGCGGTAGCTGCCGTCGGCATCGTGGTCTTGCGCCTGCTTGATGGGGTTGAAGCGCCGCCCCCCGCGCGGGTCGGTGCCGCGTCCCGCAATGTAGAGCCAGTTGGCCTGGTTGCTGTACACGTCGTAGTCCACCAGTTGCGATTCAAACCACGCCGCGCCCGCTCGCCAGTCGCCGCGCAGGTCGTAGATGAGGTAGCTGGCCACCACCTGGCGCAGGCGGTTGCTGAGGTAGCCGGTCGCAGCCAGCTCGCGCATGGCGGCATCGACCAGGGGCTGGCCCGTATCGCCCCGGCACCAGCGATCAAAACCGCGCGGGTTGTGCGGGGCGGGCGGCAGTTCTGACAGCCCGCGCGCCCGGTACAGCGCTGCACCGTATTGCAGGTGCAGCAGCCGGAAGTAATCGCGCCACAGCAGCTCAAACCACAACCAGTAGGTGCCGTCATTGGCGCCGTGGTCGCGCTCGAAATTTTTCAGATCGGCATAGATCTGGCGCGGAGACAGCGCGCCCGTAGCCAACCAGGGCGAGAACTTGCTGGAGTAATGAAGCCCCGTGAGCCCGTTGCGCGTGTCCTTGTAGCTGTGGGGCAACTTGCGGGCCAGGTACTGCGCCAGGTGGGCCAGCGCAGCGGCCTCGCTGCCATCACAGGCAGCGGTGCCGTAGGGGAAGGACGAGCGGGCATCGCTGCCCTGCGGCGGCGCGGGTTGCAGGATGGCTGCGGTGCCCTGCTCTGCCCCTAAGGCCTGCCGCACATGCGCGGGCACATCGGGTGGCGGCGGCAGTTTGGTCGGTAACGGCAATGGTGCGGCGGGGGCGATGCCCGCGCGCTCTACCTTCTGGCGAAAGCTGGTGAACACGCCGGGCAACTGGTCCACCGGCCAGGGCATACGCGCCGGAGGCAGCAAGCTGCTGTGCCACACGGTACGCACCTGCAAGCCAGCGGCGCGCAGTGCGGCCGCCTCGGCCTGTTCGTAGGGGGCCGCAATGTCTTCGCACACCACGGTGGTGGCACCCACGGCCTGGGCCAGTTGCAGCAAGGCGGTGGCAGGCGGGGCCTGGCAGATGAGCAGTGGGTTGCCCAGCGCGCTCGCTTGTTGATGCAGCCCGCGCAGCGCAGCGGCGGTGAAGGCGCGGCGGTGCGCGCCCACGCGGGCAAAGCCCCACGGCGTGGATTCATCAGGCGCAGGCAGGCACACCACGGGTAGCAGGTGAGTGGCACCGCTGGTGAGGGCTGAACGCAGCGCGGGTTGGTCGTGCAGGCGCAGGTCGTTACGAAACCAGAACAGCACGGTGCTCATGCAGCGCCCTCCCCTGCGGCCTTGTCGGTGCGTTTGCGTTCGCTGCGGCAGCGGTCGGAGCAGTACTTCACCTCGTCCCACACCTTCTCCCACTTCTTGCGCCAGGTGAAGGGCAGGCCGCAGTGTTGGCAGGTCTTTTGCGGCAGGTCGGATTTTTTGCGCATGCGCATGGTTCAAAAGTCCAGGGTTTGCTGCTGGGGGTGCTGGGCGGCGTAGAGTGCGCGGGTCCGGGCGCGTGCCTGGGGGCTGCCGCCATCGCGAAACTGGCGGGAGCCGTGCTTTTCCACAATCGCAGCCTGGGCGGCGCGCACGGTGGGCTGGGCGCGCAGGCCGTGCACGCGGGCCTTGGCCGTGCGGGTGGCGGTGTCCAGCTCCACTAGCGGCACGGCAATGTCGTGGCCCACGCGCACGCCGCAGCGGGCCTGCACATCGGGCGGCATGCGCCAGGGCTCCAGCAGCCAGGCATCGGGCACGCGGCGCAAGGCGGGCAGCCACTGACGCACAAAGTGGCCGTGGGGGTCGTGGTCTTGCGCCTGCTTGATGGGGTTGTAGACGCGGGTGGTGTTGATGCCCGTGGTGCCCGCCTGCATTTGCATCTGACTCCAGTGGATGCCGGGCTCGTAATCGAGAAACTGGCGGGCCAGCCATTCACCCACAGGCCGCCAGTGCAGCCACAGCGGGTACGAGGCCACCGACACCAGCATGGCGCGCATGCGGAAGTTGACCCATCCCGTCTCGCGCAGCATGGCCACGCAGGCATCGACCATGGGCCAGCCGGTGCGCCCGGCCACCAGGGCCTCGAAGTGAGCGGGGGTCCATTCCGCTTCGCGCAGGCCGTTGTAGCCCCGGTGCAGGTTGTGGTGCTCCAGCGCGGGTTCCGATTCAAGCTTCTGGATGAAATGGCAATGCCAGTGCAGGCGGCTCATGAAGGCCGTCAAGCCTTTGCGCTGCCACGCAGCTCCAAAGTCGGTGCTGGCCTTGAGTTGCTGCTGGCGCCGCTGGGTGGCCTGCACCACCTCGCGCATGCCCAGGCAACCCAATGCCAGGTAGGGCGACAGGCGCGAGCAGGCGCTGGGCGCTGTCAGCGGCGACGAAATGCCGCCCCGGTAGCCCTGGCTGCGCTCCGCCAAAAAGTCTTGCAGCACGCGCAGGCCTTCTTTGCGCCCCCCGCGCTGGCGCTGGGGTGGGTCATGCGCGGGCAGGCCCAGTTCAGCCCCGCTGGGCCAGGGCTGTGCAGGCCACGGCAACGTACGGGCCTGCAAGAGATCAGGCCCGGGGGCGAGCACCACTGGTGCGTGCATGTGGGCCTGCCAGTGTCCCTGCCAATCATCGCGTGAGCGCAGGCGGCGCACCACGCCGTGCTGCGGCCATTCGCGCCATGCTACGCCCAGCGTGCGGCACCACCGGCCCACGGCCAAGTCGCGGGAATAGGTGTGGGCGTTGCCGGTTTCTTCGTGCGCGACAAGAGTGTGGAAAGGGGCCAGTGCATGCAGGCGGGCCAGTACGTCCACCATCTCGCCCACGGCCACCTGAAGCGTGGCGCCGCGCCGCTGCAGGGCCTGGGCCAGGTCGTGCAGGCTTTCTTGCAGAAAGTGATAGTGCTGCAGGGCGACATCAGGCTGCGCGCACAGGCTGGGCTCGACGACATACAGACACAGCACCGGGCCCTGGGCGGCGGCGTGCCGCAGCGGGGCGTGGTCGTGCACACGCAAGTCGCGCTTGAACCAGACCACGGTGTAGCTCATGGCACAAGCCCTGTGCGCACAGATCAGGCGGCTGCGACCTGTCGCGCCAGCGCCAGGCCGCTGAGCCAGGCGCCCTCGACCTTGCCGCCATTCAGCCAGTCACCACACAGCCCCAGGCGGGCATTGGCGTCCCACCAGCAGCCCAAGGTCAGTGCGGGTTCGGTATCCGCATAGCGCCAACGGTGCGCCGTGGCAGCCAGGGGTGTGGGGCCGCCCAGGGCCGCAAAGGCGGCGAGCAAGGCAGCGGTGACGCTGTCCGCGCTGTCTTCGATATGCGCCTCGCTCCACTCGGCACTGGCGTGCAAAAGCCACGTTTCTGGCCCCGTACGGCCGGGCTTGCTGCTATCACGCGCCACCCAGCGCAGCGGGCCGGTGTTGATGAAGGCGCCGTCCCAAGGCAAGGCCACAGGCGAGGCATAACGCAACATGACGGCCCAGCTGCCCCGCATGCGGGCACTGACTGCGACCGCAGCGCCGACAGGGGCCACCTGGGTCAACAGCGGCGGCACCTGAGGCGCGGGCACAGCCAACAGCACAGCGCGGTAGCGCTGCGCATGCAGCCCCTGCTCTGCGCAAGTGATGGCCCATCCTTCGGGGTGCCTCTCCAGCCGCTGCACGGTGGTCTGCCACTGGGTGTGGGTGCGCTCGCCGGCCTGTGCCAGGCCCTGCACCAGCCAAGCAGCGGGCGATGTCATGCGCGGTGTACCCACAAAACGCTCAAGGGGCGTGTGCGGGGTGGTCCAGCCAGTGCCATCAAAACTTGCCAGGCGTGCACCCCACGGGGCGGCCACACCGGCCTGCTGCCACCGGGCAACTTCTGAGCGAAAAGCGGCGTCACGTGCGGTGAAATACTGCGCGCCGTGGTCGCACTGCCAGGGGCCGTTGTCGTCCTCCGCGCGCCGGGTGCTCATGCGGCCCGACGGCCCCCGGCTCTTGTCGAAAACATGCACCGTATGTCCCGCCTGCAGCAGCGCCTGCGCACACGATAGGCCCGCCAGACCTGCACCGATGACGGCGATGGGTTGTGACATCGTCAAAACACTCATGGCTGCGGGTCGGTGCGTTCTTGGGCTACCCAGATCAGCGCCTGGGTATCGATGCCCAATGCCTGTGCGCGGGCCAAAAGTTGCTCGCGCACAGCAGGCTGCAGCTGCTTCGTCCGTGACAGGATCCAGCAGTAGCTGCGGTCCGGCCCCACCACCAGCGCCCATTGGTAATCGGCATCCAGCGCGGCCACGTGGTAGCCGCCGTAGAACGGGCCAAAAAACGAGACCTTGAGCGAGGCGGTGTTGGTGTCGCCGGTGAATTTGGCTTTGCCCTCCGCCTGGCGCCAATCGCCCTTGCCCGTATCGAAACCGCGGTTGAGCACGCGCACGCTGCCATCTGCCTGGCGCTGGTAGGTGGCGCTCACGTCCGTCATGCCGCGCTCGAAAGAATGGTCCAGCCGCGCCACCTCGTACCAGCGGCCTTCGTACCGGGCCAGATCAAACGGGGTGACGGGGGTGACACCGGGAGGCGGCGAGGTGGATGAGCAGCCCACCAAGGCCACGACAAAAGACGCCGCTAAAAGCAGCACCGAACGGCGGACCCAAGGAAATAGCAGAGCCATAAATTACCAATCAGTCACAAAACAAACAGAATAGTAAACCACTCTGCTGCAGCAACGGTACAAGCCTGAAGTCGGCGCGGTCTCATGACCCACTCCACGCCCCGTAAACTCGCACCATGACCCTTCAAATCACCGTGTATTCCAAGTCTGCCTGCCCGCAGTGCGAGTCGGCCAAGATGCTCCTCAAATCCCGCGCCCTGCCCTACGAGGAAATCAAGATCGATGACGAAGCCGAGCGCCTGGCGTTCTATGCCAAGTGCGGGCCATCGGTGCGGCAGATGCCACAAATTTTCATCAATGACCAGCGCGTGGGCGGACTCGCCGGGTTGCAAGCCGCGCTGGCGCAGCTGGGCGCCTGAACGCCTTTTCCGACATCAGCGGGCAGTGCAATCGGGGGGCGTGGATGCACTGGGCGCCCCGCATGGGCTGATGCACATGCCACTAGCCGGGGCGCCCAGTCCCCCTTCGTGGCTCCACGCCTTCCGGCAGAGCGCTCGCACACACCCTGAAAGACCTTGAACAGTCGTTCTACCGGTACTGCGCGGCCGTGATGAACTGGCCGAAGGTCTCACACCACACGATCACGGTGTTGAACCGTGCGGGGTCCACGCCCTGCGGCACCGGAACGATGAAGTTGTTAAACGTCTTCACATCCCCCACCCGCAGCATTTGTGGCTTGAGGCGCTGAAAGTCCGCCTCTGTCTCCACAAACGCAGGCGACAGGTACAGCTTGTAGTCGGGCCCCGGTGCCAGCTTGCCTGCCAGGCTGATGGCTTGCGGGCCAATCGACACCACGCCCTCGCCCCAGTGCAGGGCGTCGCTGTCCTTCAGATCGCGGCGAAAGGTGGCTTTCCATGCTGCCGTGGGCAGGCTTGCCTGCACCTCCTGCAGCGTAGGGGCTGCGGGCGCGATCAGGATCGGCAACCAGTACACACCCGCAGCGAACCCCACAGCCAGGGTGAGCAAATGCGAGGCGATCAACAAGAACGGTTTCATGGCGGTAGGCAACAAACAGTTGGAGCCAATGTACCGCCAGTCGCGTCACCCCGCCCGAGCCAAAAACCCGTCTACCAGTGCGAAATGCTCGGGCACGTTCAGTGCTGGCGCATGGCCGCAACCGGGCACCTCGACCACCTGGGCCAGCCCCCGGGCACCCGGGCCGCGCGTGAGCATTTCGGCGGTGACATCCGGGAGCACCAGGTCAGACTCCGCCCCGCGCAGGCACAGCACTGGAATGCTGAGCGCGTCGTAGTGGTCCCAGATCAGGTAGTCATTGGCATGGTGTGTGAACTGCTGCACCATGGCGGGGTCGTAGTGCGGCGTCACACGTCCGTCGGCAAGGCGGCGCGTGCTGCTCTCGGTCAGCCGACGCCACTGCGCGTCGCTCAGCCAGCCGTAAGGCTTGTACACCTGCCTGAAGAACGCCTCCAGCTCCATCACCGTATCGAACGCCGGCGGGTGGCCCGCGTAGGCCTTGATGCGCTCCAGCGCGGCATCGGCCAGGCGCGGTGCGTTGTCGTTGAGCAGCAGGCTGGTGATGCGGCCCTTGAGCTGCGGCTCGAACAGACCCGATGCGCACACCGTGCCGATGGCTCCACCCATCGACGTGCCCACCCAGTGCGCTTTCTCGATCCCCAACTGGTCAAACAGGCTGGCCGCAATGCGCGCGTAGAACGACAGGCGGTACTCGTCGTGCGGCGCGCGCGCCCACTGGCTAAGGCCTCGGCCCAGGGTGTCGGGGCAGATCACGCGGTAGCGCGGTGCCAGGTGCGCGGCCAGCTCGTCCATGTCGCGCCCGGTGCGCGCAAGACCATGCCATGCAATCACCACCGGCGCGTCACGCGCACCCCACTCCATGTAGTGGATTTCATAGCCAGCACAGGTGGCGTAGTGCGAGGTGGGGGACATGATGGCGACCTTGTGGAACAGAGAAGAAAAAAGTGAAGCGTCGGCGGCTCACTTCATGAGACGGCCGTTGCTGCCGATGACGGTAACCTCGACATAGCGCGAGCCGATGCGGTTGGTGGGCGAATAGCCCAGCGTGATACCGCCGAGGTCATAGCTTTGCAGTGACTCCAGCGCCTTCACAACCTTAGCGCGTGTGGGCGCAGGCCCGGCGCGGCGCAGGGCCTCGACCAGCACCTTGGCACCCAAAAACTGCTCGAAGCTGGTGTAGTTGACCTCGGCCTCAGGCGCGTACTTCTTCAGCAACGTCTGGTACTCGCGCACCACGGGCAGTTGCGGGCGGTAGGGGTACGGCACCACCTGACTGATGCCCAGGCCGTGGGCGTTCTTCAGGCCCGCGAGCTTGACCAGCTCCGTCGGGTCCACCACCGAGATGTTGTACAGCTGCGCGCCGCCGCCCTGCTCGCGGTAGCGCTGGATGAAGGCCGCCGCAGGCTTGTTCACCGCAATCATGATGACCGCATGCACATCGGCAGCCTTGATGGCCTTGACGGCGTCATCCACCTTGTCGGTATTGCGCTCATAGCCTGCTGACACCACGAGCTTGAGGCCACGCTTGGCCAGTGCCGCCTCCACGCCCGCCAGGCCCGCCTTGCCGAATCCGTCGTCCTGGTACATCACGGCCACGCGGTTCATGCCCAGGGTGGTGAGCTGCTGCACCATGTGCTCGGTTTCGTCCACATAACCCGCACGCACATGAAAGATCCAGGGGTTGAACGGGCTGCGCAACGACTCGCCACCGGTGTACGGCGCCACCAGCGCGGCGCCGCCCTGCTCCAGCACGCCATCGGAAAGCAGCTGGGTGATGTTGGCCGTGCCTGCAAAGCCGTAGAGCGCCACCACCTCGGGCTTGGCCAGCAGCTCGCGGGTGCGGGCCACCGTGTCTGCCACCTTGTAGCCATCGTCGGCCACCGCCTGGCGAATGCTGGCGCCGTGCACGCCACCCTGTGCATTGACCCAGTCAAAATAAATCTTGCCGCCCAGCACCATCTGCGCGCCGGTGCTGGCCAGCACGCCAGACAGCGGGGCCACCTGCCCCACCACCACATCGGCAGCCCTCGCGGGCACCGAAACGCCTGCGGCCAGTGCCACCATCAGCGCGCCACTCCACCTCAGGGCGGCCGACGCGCGGCGTGCCCAACTCTTCACAGTGTTCATTGGTTCCATCCTTGTGATGACTGCGCCTTCAATGGCCCGGGCGGCATGCGCCGGCAGTGCACGAGTCCCGGGCTTCCACATAGGTCGTTCAGCGTCCCGGTCAGTCAGGGATGGAGATGGCGCCCGCCGTGATGGCAATGGCGTTGGCGGCAGCGGGCGTGGTGGCCAGCGGCGGCACGTTGGCGGCGGTGATGGCCGGGGCGCTGCCAGGTGTGCCGCCACGTGGCACCGTGCGCACCACCTGGCTGGCGGGCAGCGCCTTGCCGTTGGCGAGGTGGTCGTACACGGCGTCGAGCGCGTGGTTCAGGTACACGTGCAGCGGTACATAGCGGCTGTCATAACCCGGCAGCACGGTAGGCAAGCCGATGAAGCTGTCGAAGTGCTGGGCATTGGCCACTTCCACATAGCTGAGCTTGCTGGCGGCGCCTTCGACCTTCTTGTTCAGCGCAGCGTAGGGGCGCGACGTATGGCTCACGGGTAGCAGTGCATCGGCACGGCCATGCACGATCACGGCGGGCTTGCCGCGCAGGTTGCCGTTGCGGCGGGTTTCCTGAACACCGGCCTGCAGCTTCTTGGCAGCAGCGTCGTTGCCGGTGACGAGGTTGCGCAGGCACAGCGCGCCGCTCAGGTTCCAGTCGGCCACGCCAGCGTCCGACACCGACAGGAAGTCGCGTGCCGGGCCCAGCTTGCCCAGGTTGTTGACCAGGTTGATGCCGCCCGATGGAGGCACGCCATTGCCCGTGGCAAACATGCCAGCGAGGGCTGCGGGTGCCAGTGATGTCACCGCGCCCGTAGCCGCTGTGGCCGCGTAGCTGAAGCCGCACAGGTGGTCCTTGACACTGGCACGCGACAGGCTGTTGGCGAACGTGACGGCCACCGCCGGAGCGACTTCAAAAGCAGCCAGCGATGCATGCAGGTCGTTGGACTCCGGCTCCCAGCCGTAGGCGCGCAGCTTTTGCAAAGCCTCTTCGGCCTGCGTGGCCGTGGTGGAGGCCGTGAGCAGACCTGCGGATTTGAGTGAAGCGCAGCGATTGGGCGCAATGGGCAGGGCCGCACTGCCGAAGCCCGCTGCAAAAGCGGCTGCGTAGGGGCTGGTGCTGACCGATGGCGCGAGCGACGCGCAGGCCTGGTACAGATTGGCGTAGGTCGTGAAGTCCACCAGCGTCTTGCCGGTGACGGCCACCTCAGCACTGCCACGGCGCACCGTGATGCCGGGGTTGGCTGGCATCTCGATGGCAGGCTCGGACACGGCCACGCCGCTGATGAGGCCCTGGGTGTCCAGCTCGGCCGCAGCAATCGCGGAGCCGCCACCGTTCGAGATGCTGGATGCAATCACGATGGTGTTGGCCGGGGTCAGCGTCTTGAGGCGCTGGCCCGCTGCATCGGTGGCGCCATAGCGCTGGTTGAGCACGTAGTAGCCAAACTCCACCGCCTGCAGGGTGGTGGTGCCCCAGTCCTTCTCGGCATTCTGACCCGAGTGCGCGTGTTTGAAGGCAAAGCGGTTGGGGGTGGCGGTGTTGAAGGCTGCCAGCTCGGTAGCGGTGAGCCCTGCGTTGAAGGCCGCCGCCTTGCCCGCTGCCGTGGCAGTGGTGCGGGTGCCGTCAATCAGCGGCACGGTGTCGTTTTGCAGGTCGTGCGGAGCACCGCCCGTGCCCTTGTCAGAGTACGCCACGGCGCAGCCCTTCTTCAGGCCCCACTCGCCCGTGGAGATGCCGCCGTACACACCGCGCGACCCCGAAGCCGTGGCGGTGATCATGCAGGGCTTCTTGGGGTCGAAGCTGGCAGGCACCTGCACCATGAGGGTGACGTTCTTGCGGCCCATGCCGTCGTCGGCAAACGCGATGTATTCGGTGCCCGCCACCTTGCCCTCGCCGGTGGTGACCTTGCCCTGCGCATCCACATTGGGGCCATACAGCGTGCCGTAGCCGCCGGCCGCCGTCATGTCGAGCATGGCACGGTAATTGGTGTGGATGGCGGTGCGGCGCAGCTCGGCCGCCGTGGGCTTGAGCGGGTCAGCATAGGCCGGCGGCACGGCGGCAGCCAGGCCCGTGGCGCCCAGACCCGCGGTGAGCAGGTCGTTGCTGCTGCCGTCGTACGTGGCCTCGCTGATCGCACCCAGGTAAGCGGGCTTGGTGTTGAGTGCGGCGCTGTCGCCATCACTTCCGCCGCAGGCGGCCAGCACGGCTGCAGCCAGCACGGCGGGAACGAACGGACGAGAAAAGGGACGAAAACGCGGGTTCTTCATGCTCATCTTCATGTGCTTGTCTCCTGGAGTTTTTTCTTTGCGTCTTGTTGCACAGCTCATCCACACACCCAGGCCACGCCAGTCACCCGGCGCGGCTGGGCCACTCACCCCACCTTGCGCGCAGCTGCCGCGCGCAGGCGCCCCACCACACCGGTGGGGAAGTAGTAAACGGACAGAACGAACAGCACGCCCAGCCACAGCAGCCAGCGGTCGGGCGACAGCAGCGCCGACAGCCAGGGCAGGCCCGACGTGGCCTCGCTGCCCAGGCGCAGCAGATCCTGCAGGTAGCTTTGCGCCACCAGAAAGAGCACGGCGCCAATGGCCGAGCCGTAGATGGTGCCCATGCCGCCGATCACCACGATGAGCAGGCAGTCCATCATGATTTCGAAGCTCAGGGACGTATCCGGCCCGTTGTAACGCAGCCAGAGCGCCAGCATGGCGCCTGCCATGGTGGCAAACAGCGCCGACAGCACGCTGGACGTGGTGCGATACGCCACCACGCGGTAGCCAATGGCCTCGGCGCGGAACTCGTTCTCGCGGATGGCCTGCAGCACGCGGCCGAAGGGTGAATTGACGATGCGCAGCAGCGCCAGCACCAGCGCCACGGCCGTGACAAAGAGCAGGTAGTAGCAGATCAGCCGCCCATCGATGCTCACGCCCAGGAAGGGGTCGTCAAACGGCTCGAAGCTGGGCGACAGGAACTCGGGCACCTTGAAAGTCAAGCCGTCTTCGCCGCCGGTGATGTCCGACAGCTGCGAGGCCAGCGTCTGGAATGCAGCCGCCACGGCCAGCGTGATCATGGCAAAGAAGATGGCCCGCACCCGCAACGAGAAGAGCCCCACCGCCAGCGACAGCAGCAGCGAGAGCACCAGCGCCCCGGCCAGCCCCACCAGCAGCGCCGACCACGTGGGCCCCATGCGGGTGGTGGCCACGGCAATGCCATAGGCCCCGATGCCAAAGAACATGGTGTGCGCAAAGCTCACGATGCCGGTGTAGCCCAAGAGCAGATCGAAGCTGGCGACCAGCACCACAAAGATCAGCACCTTGGCTGCCACGGACAGCGCCTTGACACCCGGGAAGAGGAACGGCGCGAACGCCAGGCTCACAAAGATGGCCACCAGAATCACCGCCAGCACCTTGCTGCGCGGATAGTCGCCAGAGAGAAGTCGGTTCAGCATGTCAGTCGGCTCCTCATCAGCGGTTGGCCACGGGATAGACGCCCTGCGGGCGCCACAAGAGAATGGCCACCATCAACGCGATGTTGGAGAACAGCGCCACCTTGGGCACCAGGAAGCCGGTGTAGTTGGCCATCAGCCCCACCAGCAGCGCACCGATGAGCGCGCCGCCGGTGCTGCCCAGGCCGCCGATGATGATCACGATGAAGATCAGCACGTTGACCTGCGCGCCCATCTGGGGCACCACGTTCTGCTGGTACAGGCCCCACATCACACCGCCCAGGCCCGCCAGAGCCGAGCCCACCACGAACACGCCCACAAACAGGCGGCGGATGCGGTAGCCCAGGCTTTCGACCATCTCGCGGTCTTGCACGCCAGCGCGGATCAGCAGGCCGACCTTGGTGCGCGACAGCGTCCAGGCCAACACGCCAAACACCAGCAGGCCCACGGCCACCGCGACGAGGCGGTATTTTTCGATGGCAGCATCGCCCACCAGCAGCGAGCCGCGCATGCCCTCGGGCAATGGCAGCGGGATCTGCGCGGGGCCCCAGATGACCTTGATGAGTTCTTCACCAATGATCATGCCGCCCATGGTGATGAGGATCTGCTTCAGGTGCTGGCCGTACACGGGCCGCACGATGAAGCGCTCGAACGCCAGGCCCACGGCCCCGGCCACCGCCATGGCCACCACCATGGCGGGGAGCACGGCCATCAGGTTGCGCCACAGCTCGGCACTCTGGGTGTAGTCGCCCATCGCGCCCAGCACGCTGGTGGCCACAAACGCACCCAGCGCAATGAACACGCCATGGCCAAAGTTCAGCACATCCATCAGACCAAACACCAGCGTGAGGCCCGAGGCAATGATGAAGATGATCATGCCCATGGCCAGCCCCGCCACCGTGAGCGTGAGCCAGGTGCTGGGCGAGCCGATGAAGGGCAGCACCAGCAGCGCCAGCGCCGGCACCAGTGCCAGGGGCTTCCAGTCGAAATCGCGGGTGACGCTCATGCCCGACCTCCAGCGGCAGTCGCCGCACCACGTACATTAGCTACACATTTGATAGCTATCAGGGCAATAGATACCTGCGCTACCGCCCGAAAACATCTGAAATTGCTCACACGACTCATAGCGCCAACCCCAGCAGCGAGCGCTGCAGTTCTTCGTCTTGCGCCAGCGCGGCCATGCTGCCCGCATGCACCACCTGGCCGTTGTCCATCACGGCCACGGTGTCACCCAGCCGCTTGGCGAAATTGATGTTCTGCTCGACGAGCAGGATGGTCACACCGCTCCTCTTGAGCTGGTCGAACGCATCGATCATGTTGTTGATGATGGCGGGCGCGAGGCCCTTGCTGGGCTCATCCACGATGAGCAGATCGCGCGGCTCGACGATGGCGCGGCTCACGGCCACCATCTGCTTTTGGCCGCCGCTGAGCTTGCCGGCGGGGTGGTTCCAGAACTTCTCCACCGCGGGGAAGAGCTTGAAGATCCACTGCAAGCGCGCCTCATCCATCTGCGCGGCGTTGCGTGCACTGCGTGCGGCCAGCAGCATGTTTTCCTTCACTGTGAGGTCGGCAAAGATGCCCATGTTCTCGGGCACATAGGCGATGTTCAGGCCCGCGATGGCAGGCGTATTCATCGCGGTGATGTCTTTGCCACCAAAGTGGATGGAGCCCTGCGACGCATGCCACAGGCCCATGATGGTGCGCAGCGTGGTCGTCTTGCCTGCGCCGTTGCGGCCCAGCAGCATGGTGAGCTGCCCTTTGGGCACAGCCAGGTCAACGCCGTGCAGGATGTGGTACGCGCCGATGTGCGTGTGCACACCCTTGAGTTCGAGCAGGTTGGTCGTTGGTGTCGTGCTCATGCGGCCTCCTTCTCTGCGTCCTTGGAGACGCCCAGGTAAGCCTCTTGCACCACGGGCGATGCGATCACCTCGGCTGGCGGGCCATCGGCCACCAGCGTGCCGTTGGTCAGCACGATGATGCGGTCGGCCAGCTCGCGCACCACGTCCATCTTGTGCTCCACCAGCAGGATGATCTTGGTCTTGTCCTTCTTCAGCTCGCGGATCAGGTTCAGGATCACGGGCGCCTCGTCATGGCTCATGCCGGCCGTGGGCTCGTCGAACATGTAGACCTGCGGCTCCAGCGCCATGAGCAGTGCCACTTCGAGCTTGCGCTGGTCGCCATGCGGCAAGCTGGCCACGGGCGTGTCGGCCCGGTCGGTCATGGCCACGGCCTGCAGGATCACGCGGGCGCGCTGGGTCAGCGCGTTGTGGTCGCTCCAGATACTCCACAGGTTCATGCCCCGGCGGTGCTTGCCTTCTTGTGTGGCCTGCACGGCCAGGCGCACGTTCTCCAGCACGCTGAGGTTGGGGAACAGGTTGGTGAGCTGGAACGCCCGGCCCAGGCCCGCGTGCGTGCGTGCCGAGACGGACTGGCCCGTGAGGTCCTGCCCGCCCAGCATCACGCTGCCGCTGGTGGCCTTGAGTTGCCCCGAGATGAGGTTGAAGTAGGTGGTCTTGCCCGCACCGTTGGGGCCCACGATGGCGGTCAGCGTGCCGGGCTCGAACGAGCAGGTCACGCCGTTGACCGC
>NZ_JBGFFF010000021.1:0-45132 GCF_056175785.1 Acidovorax sp. LjRoot204 | reverse complement strand
GGGCTCAAAACACCGGGGCAGCGTGGTTTTTCGGGGAATTTCAGGGCAAACCATAAGGTAAAATCTGGGGGTCTTTGGGGAGTAGCCCGCCCGGCCGCGCAATGCGCCGGGGGCATGCGTCAACACACTTGGGTTCTTTGAGACCTATGGCGTATGCGGCTTTTTGAGCTGGGCGAGACCATTGACTGCAAACCGATCCACGTGGCCGGAGTCGGGGTGCAGTCAATGCGTTTTCCACCCATCCGGCCGGATAGGACCCCCTCCCCCATGGAAGCCTTCTTCATTTCCACCGCCATCGTCGCGCTCGCCGAGATGGGCGACAAGACGCAGCTGCTCGCTCTGGTGCTCGCGGCACGCTTTCGCAAACCCTGGCCCATCGTGCTGGGTATCCTGGTGGCCACGCTGGTCAACCACGGCCTGGCCGGCGCTGTCGGTGCCTGGGTGACCACCTTCCTGGGCCCCCAGGTGCTGCGCTGGATTTTGGGCGCCTCGTTCATCGCCATGGCGGTCTGGATGCTGATCCCCGACAAGCTGGACGAAGGCGAAGCCGACGGATCGCCACGCTGGGGGGTGTTTGGCACCACCGTGGTCGCATTCTTCCTGGCTGAGATGGGCGACAAGACCCAGATCGCCACGGTCATGCTGGCTGCCAAATACAACGCTTATCTCTGGGTGGTAGCGGGCACCACGTTGGGCATGATGCTGGCCAATGCGCCCGTGGTCTGGCTGGGCGAGCGCATCACGCGCAAAGTGCCCATCCGCGCGGTGCATCTGGTGTCTGCCGCCATCTTTCTGGTGTTGGGGCTGCTGGCGATTTTTTCGTCTGCAGGCTGACCTGATCGGTGCGGCGGGCTGGGCGACGCGGCGCTGCTTTGGTATATTTGCCAGACGCGCCGATTTGCCACAGCTTGCGGGCGCTTTATAAATTCTGCTAAAGACCCGTCCGACACACCTGCCCGGCCTCGTTTTTAGCGACGCCGGGTATTTTTTTGCCGAGGTTTTGCCCTCGGTGACAGCGGCTCCTCGAGGGGCTTGCGGCGTGTGCAAGCGGTGGAACGTGAGGGCTTACCAGTTCCAACTATGTCGTTCATCGCCACACCCCAGTCCATGCATTTCCCGGATGCGCTGCCGCTGCAAAGCGGCGCGTCCATCCGCGACTACCACCTGGTCTTTGAGACCTACGGCGCGCTCAATGCCGACCGCTCGAACGCCGTGCTCGTGTGCCACGCCCTCAACGCCTCGCACCATGTGGCGGGCGTGTACGCCGGGCAGGACAAGAGCGAAGGCTGGTGGGACAACATGATCGGCCCCGGTAAGCCCGTGGACACCGACCGCTTCTTTGTCATCGGCGTGAACAACCTGGGCTCGTGTTTTGGCTCCTCCGGGCCCATGCACCACCACCCGGACACCGGCGAGGTTTATGGCGCGGACTTCCCCGTGGTCACAGTGGAAGACTGGGTCAACGCCCAGGCGCGGTTGCTGGACCGTCTGGGCATCCAGCAACTGGCGGCTGTGCTGGGTGGCAGCCTGGGCGGCATGCAGGCGCTCAGCTGGACGCTGCAGTACCCCGAGCGCATGCGCCACGCGGTGGTGGTGGCCAGTGCGCCCAACCTCACGGCCGAGAACATCGCCTTCAACGAAGTCGCCCGCCGCGCCATCGTGACCGACCCGGACTTCCACGGCGGCCACTTTTACCGCCACGGCGTGATCCCCAAGCGTGGCCTGCGCATTGCCCGCATGATCGGCCACATCACGTACCTCAGCGACGACGTGATGAACGAGAAGTTCGGGCGTCAGCTGCGTGAAGGCATCGACCTGAAATACAGCACGCAGGACATCGAGTTCCAGATCGAAAGCTACCTGCGCTACCAGGGCGACAAGTTCAGCGACTACTTCGACGCCAACACCTACCTGCTCATCACCCGGGCGCTGGACTACTTCGACCCCGCGCGCACCCATGCCGGCAACCTCACACGGGCCCTGGCCCGGGCGCAGGCCAGGTTCCTGCTGGTGAGTTTCACCACCGACTGGCGCTTTTCGCCCAAGCGCAGCCGCGAGATCGTGAAGGCCCTGCTCGACAACCGCCGCAGCGTGAGCTACGCCGAGATCGATGCGCCCCACGGGCACGATGCCTTTTTGCTCGATGACGCCCGGTACATGGGCGTCATGCGCTCTTACTTCGATAGCATTGCCAAGGAGTTGCAACCATGACCGAAAAAGCGGCGATGCAAGCCCTGGCGCGCCTGGTGCCCCCCGGCTCGCGCGTGCTCGACCTGGGCTGTGGCAACGGCGCCATGCTCGACTACCTGCAGCGCGAGCGCGGCTGCAGCGGCTATGGTGTGGAGATCGACGACGCCAACGTGCTGGCCTGCGTGCAGCGCGGAGTGGATGTGATCCAGCTCAACCTCGACGAGGGGCTGGCCATGTTCGACGACAACAGCTTTGACGTGGTGCTGCAGATCGACACGCTGCAGCACCTGCGCAATGCCGAAACCATGCTGCGCGAAACGGCGCGCGTGGGCCGCACGGGTGTGGTGGCGTTTCCCAACTTTGCGCACTGGCCCAACCGCCTGTCCATCCTGCGCGGACGCATGCCCGTGACGCGGCGCTTGCCTTACCAGTGGTACGACACGCCCAACATCCGCGTGGGCACCTACAAGGACTTCGAAGTGCTGGCCACCAAGAACAGCCTGCGCATCCTGGATGCCTTCGGCCTGCAGGATGGACAGGAAGTGCGCTGGCTGCCCAATGCGCGCGCGGGCACGGCCGTCTTCCACTTCGAACACGCGTAGCGCTTACCGGGGTGTACGCCCCGGCGACACGCCGCTGTCAACCGCATCGGCTAAGGTGCGGGCTCCGTTTGTAGGAGACCCGCATGAAACGCATTGCACTGCGCGCCGTGACCGCTGCCGCGCTGTTGACCACCTGGGCGCTGGGCGCCGTCGCCCAGGCCTGGCCGCCCACCCCCACCGTCATTGCCCACCGGGGCGCATCGGCCCTGCGGCCGGAGCACACGCTCGCCGCGTACCAGAAGGCCATTGACGACGGCGCCGACATCATCGAGCCCGACCTGGTCATCACCAAGGACGGCGTGCTGGTGGCGCGGCACGAGAACGCCATCGCCATCCTGGGCCCCGATGGCTCTGTGAAGGAAGCCACCACCGACGTGGTGGACCGCCCCGAGTTTGCGGGCCGCAAAACCACCAAGACCATCGACGGCCAGGCCATCACCGGCTGGTTCACCGAAGACTTCACGCTGGCCGAGCTCAAAACCCTGCGCGCCCGCGAACGCATCCCTGCACAGCGCCCGGCCAACGTGGCCTACAACGGCCAGTTCGAGGTGCCCACCTTGCAGGAAGTGATCGACCTGGCCAAGGCGGCCACGGCCAAGACCGGTCGCACCATCGGCATCTACCCCGAGACCAAACACCCCACCTACTTCCAGTCCATCGGCCTGCCGCTGGAGGCGCCGCTGCTGGCCGTGCTGGAGAAGAACGGCTGGAACCACAAGGACGCGCCCGTGTTCGTGCAGTCGTTCGAGGTCAGCAACCTGCAGGCGATCCGCAAGCTCAGCAGCGTGCGCCTGGTGCAGCTGGTCGCCCCTTCGGGCCGGCCGTATGACTTTGTGGCGCAGGGCGCGGCCAACACACGCGCTTATGCCGACCTGATCACGCCCGAGGGCCTGCAGCAGGTAGCCACTTACGCCAACGCCATTGGGCCATTCAAGACCCTGGTGGTGCCGGTGAAGGACGGTGTGCCCGGCGAGCCCACGCCGCTGGTCGCGCAGGCCCATGCCGCCGGGCTGGCGGTGCATATCTGGACGCTGCGTCCCGAAAACGCCTTCCTGCCCGCTGGTCTGAAGAAGGCGCCGATCACTGATGGCATCGTGCGCGGCGACAGCGTGGCCGAGATCACGGCCTACCTGCGCGCGCGCATCGACGGCTTCTTCACCGACGACTCGGCGGTGGGCCGTGCTGCAGTGCAGGCCTTCACGGCGAAGGCGACGAAGTAACAGGTGCCGGGCGCGGTTTGCCCGGTGCGGAACGCGCGCCCTGGCGCAACCCCAGTTGCCGCGCCTTTTCCACCCACAGTGCTAGCCGGTCGGCGCTGGCGCTGCGCACGGGGCCAAAGCTGTGCACCTGCACGGGCCGGATGCCGCAGAATTCCAGAATGGCCTTCTTCATCTGGTGGTGCCCCGGCATGCGCGTGACCCAGCGGAAGTACCAGGGCGGCGAGTCCATGGTCACCAGCAGCTCGGCCGATCGGCCGGCCAGCAGCTTGTCCCACAGTGATGAGCCTTTGCGGTACTTGAAGGCATAGCCGGGCAGCTGCACGCGGTCGATAAAACCCTTGAGCAGCGCGGGCATGGCGCCCCACCAGATCGGATAGACCCACACCAGATGGTGCGCCCAGGTGATGTCGGCCTGCGCGGCCAGCAAATCGGGTTCCAGCGGCTGGGCAGCGCCATAGCCCTGAAACAAGGGGTTGAAAACGAGCTGCCCCACGTCCAGAAACCGCACCTGCGCCCCTGCGCGCCTGGCGCCCTCGGCATAGGCACGTGCCATGCCTGCGCACAGGCTCTCGGCGGTGGGGTGGCCCAGGATGACCAGAATGTTTTGTTGCTCTGCCACAGACGCTCCATCACGGTGTTGTTGATGGCGCCATGGTCACCCTGCCCCACGGGGCAGAGTCAAGCGGTCAGGTCAAGTCGCGGTGAATCTCGCAGCGCCCGCCTTGGTAGCTGCACCAAATTGCGCGGGGTTGTGCGCTGGAGGTGCCACCGCCAGTGTGGAGGGCGCAGCGCAGGCTTCGGGTGCCACGGGCACGGCCAGCGTGTCGCAGGTGTGCAGCTCGGCTTCCAACAGCGCCAGCTGCGCGTCCAGCGCTGACAGGCGCGCCAGCTCCTGCGCCACGGCGGCCCGCCGCCCGGCCACCAGCTGGGCCATGCGTTCCCAGCCTGCAGCGGTGTCGATGTGGGGCAGGCCATCCAGCTCCGACAGCCGAAAACCCAGCGCCTGGGCCTGGCGGATCAGCAACACGCGGGCTACATCGGCCTCGCCATAGTGGCGGTAGCTGCCTGCGCGCGCCACCGTGCCCAGCAGGCCCCGTGACTCATACAGCCGTATGGCCTTGGGCGTGGTGCCGGTGCGTTGGGCGAGTTCTCCGATGCGCATGGGTGATCCTGAGATTGCTATAAAATATATAGCTGTAAAGGCATATGAAACTAGCGCTAGAGGCGAATTTGGCACAAATTCAGACTCCACGGCGCTCTGGGCGGGCAATGGGCTCGTTGGCTACACGATAAGCTGCGGCGCTTTGAAGTTGCCCCTTCGCACTGCCCCCATGCCCCAGTTTGCCGCCCACCTGAGCCTGATGTACACCGAGCTGCCCTTGCTCGACCGTTTTGCGGCTGCGGCGCACGACGGGTTCCGGGCGGTGGAACTGCACTTCCCCTACGCTTTCGATCCCCGCGAGATCGCTGCCCGGCTACAGGACAACGGCCTGCAGCTGGTGCTGTTCAACGCCCCGGCGGGCGGGTTCAAGCCCACCGACATGGCCCACGCCTGGGACCAGGGCGCACGGGGCCTCGCCGCGCAGCCGGGTCGGGAGGCGGAGTTTCGCGCCGGAGTGCTGGAGGCCCTGCGGTATGCCGAGCAACTGCGCTGCCCGTTCATCAACCTGCTGTGCGGCACCGTGCCGCCGGGGGTGGAGCGCGAGTCGCTCAAGGCCCTGTGCGTGGGCAACCTGCGCTGGGCGGCAGAGCAGGCCGCGCGTGCAGGGTGTGACCTCCTCATCGAGCCCACCAACCTGCGCGACGTGCCGCGTTATTTTCTGAACCGGCAGGACCATGCGCACGAGCTGCTCGACGCGGCCCAGGTGCCCCACCTGAAGGTGCTGATGGACCTGTACCACTGCCAGCTGGTGGAGGGCGACCTGCACGGCAAGCTGCAGCGTTACCTGCCCACGGGCCGCGTGGCCCACATCCAGGTGGCGGGTGTGCCCGCGCGCAACGAGCCCGACCGGGGCGAGCTGCACTACCCGTTCCTGCTCGACACCCTCGACGCCCTGGGCTACACGGGCTGGGTGGGTTGCGAATACAGCCCGTCGGCAGGGACATCGCAGGGGCTTGGCTGGCGGGACCTTGCCCTGCGCAACGGCCCCCAGCACCCGGCCTAAATCGTTTCGCGGGCCAGCTCCAGTACGCGCGAATGCGTAAGGGAATGCGTGAATAAATGTAACAAGGTGCTGGGCTTAGAGTGAATGCAGAGCGGCCCAGCCGGCTTTTCGCATTCCATTCCAGGAGACACCCCGCATGCCCGCATCCCTTGCCAACAACCGATCCGTCGCGCGCCAGGTCACGTTGACCGCCATTGCGCTGGTGGCCTTGGTGCTGGTGCTGGTGGGGCTGGCGATTGCCGTACTGACCGAGCGCAGCACCCGTGCCCAGGTGGTGGCCAGCGTGGGCGACACGGCGCAGAGCGTGGCGCAGTCGCTGGACGCGGCCGACAACACCAACCGCGAGCTGGTGCAGCTGACCATGAAGGGCTTTCAGCGCTACTTCGAGGCCACCATGCAGCTCGACGAAGCCTCGGGCGAGCTGCGCAGCTACGGCGCGCTGGTCAACGAGGACTATGGCTCGGTCGACAAATTCGCCAGCGAGACGGGCGGCATTGCCACCGTGTTCGCCAAGAAGGGCGACGATTTCATCCGCATCACCACCTCGGTCAAGAACGACAAGGGCGAGCGCCAGATGGGCACGCCGCTTGGCCGCACCGACCCGGCCTACGCCACGGTGTCCACGGGCGAGCCTTTTACTGGCGTCACGGTGGTGAACGGCAAGCCCTTCATGGGCCACTACCTGCCCGCCAAGGACGCCTCGGGCAAGGTCATTGCGCTGCTGTTCATCGGCAATGACATCAGCGTGTTCCACGCCATGCTGCAAAAACAGGTGGCGCAGACGAAGTTCTTCGAACACGGCGGCACCTATGTGATCAACCCTGGCACCTCGCTGGACCAGGCCGTATTTGTGTACCACCCCACAGCGCGCGGCAAGCGCGTGCTGGAGGTCTACCCGCAGGCGCGCCCCTTCTTTGAAGCGCTGGCCGCATCGCAGGACGGCTTTGTGCGCGAGGCCGCGGACGTGCTGGGCACCGGCGCCGAGAACCCCTGGGCCCTGGTGCGCAAGACCGGTGGCGGCTGGTGGGTGGTGGCCGAAGTGGCCGACGGCGAGGCCATGGCCAGCCAGCGGCGCGTCACGCTGGCAGTCTGGGGCCTGATGGCCGTGGCCGTGGTGCTGCTGGCCATCGGCCTGTTTGTCATGCTGCGCCGGGGCGTGAGCCGCCCGCTGCAGGACCTGACCCAGGCCATCACGCTGGTCGCGCAGGGCGACCTGACCGAGGCCTTCCACACCACGCGGCGCGACGAGATCGGCGCGCTGGTGCAGGAGGTGGAGGGCATGCGCCAGCGCTATACGCAGATGCTGCAGCAGGTGCGCAATGCCGTGGACAGCATCACCACCGCCAGCGCCGAGATTGCCAGCGGCAACCAGGACCTGTCGGCCCGCACCGAGGCCACGGCCAGCAGCCTGGCGCAGACCGCACAAAGCATGGAGCACCTGACCTCCACTGTGCGCCAGTCGGCCGACGCCGCGCGCCAGGCCAACCAGCTGGCCAGCACCGCCGCCGAAGTGGCTGCGCGCGGCGGCCAGGTGGTGGGCGAGGTGGTCACCACCATGGGCGACATCAACCAGAGCTCGCGCAAGATCGCCGACATCATCGGCGTGATCGATTCGATCGCGTTCCAGACCAACATCCTCGCGCTCAACGCTGCGGTGGAAGCCGCCCGCGCGGGTGAACAGGGCCGGGGTTTTGCCGTGGTGGCCAGCGAAGTGCGCAACCTGGCCGGGCGCAGCGCCGAGGCGGCGCGCGAGATCAAGGCGCTGATTGGTGCGTCGGTGGAGCGGGTGGAATCGGGCGCGCGCCTGGTGCAGAACGCGGGCAGCACCATGGACGAGATCGTGGGTTCGGTCAAACGGGTGGGCGACATCATTGGCGAGATCACCGCAGCCTCGACCGAACAGTCCGACGGCATCGGCCAGGTCAACACCGCCGTCAACCAGCTCGACCAGATGACGCAGCAGAACGCCGCGCTGGTGGAGCAATCGGCCGCCGCTGCGCAAAGCCTGCGCGAGCAGGCCACGCGGCTGGCCGGGGCGGTACAGGTGTTCAAACTCTCGCGGGGCGACGGCACGGCGACCCACGGTGGCCTGGGTTACTCGGCGCGCGAGGCCCTGGCTGCGCCCATGGCGCAGACCGGCGACGGCGAGGGACAGCACGCGCCCGGCAGCGGAGCCCGGGCGCCCGCCCAGCTGCAATAGGGCGCACGAACGGTGGGGGTGGTCATCCGGCGGTTTGCGGTCTGTGGCCCTTGGTTTATGCTGGTCTGATTCCTTTCACTCCCCCGCCCACCTGCATCCATGGCCGCCCACGTCCCCACCATGCTGGCAATGATCATTGCCAGCTCCCTCATGATGGCGGCCTCCATGGCCGTGGTGGGCTGGGGCCGGCGGCGCGATGGCCTGGGCCGCTGGGCGGCGGCCCTGCTGGTCAACGCCATCGGCCACCTGCTGATCATGCTGCGCGGCCTGATTCCCGATGTGTTGTCCATCGTGGTCGGCAACCTGATGTTGTCCAGTGTGTTCGTGGGCATGATCGCAGCGGTCTATCAGTTCCAGGGGCGCCCCGTGCGCTGGCCCCTGCTGCTGGCACCACCGCTGCTGGTGCTGGTTTTTGTCTCGGTGTTCATCGACAACTTTCCGGCGCGGGTGAGTTTTGTCGGGCTGGTCATCGGGCTGCAAGCCGTGTGGGCGCTGCTGGCAGCGCTGTCGCACCGGCATGCCACCGTGGGGCGCGGGCAATGGCTGCTGGTGGCGGGCCTGTTGCTGGAGGCCGTGGTGCTGGGGGGCCGTGCATTGGTAGCCATCAGCACGCATACCGAGGCCACGAACATCCTGCAAAGCAGTGCGCTGCAAACGCTGACCTTTCTGGCCACCTTCTCGGTGGTGCTCGTCAGCTCGGTGGGTTTTGTGTTCATGTCGCGCGACCGGGCCGACGAAAACAACCGCGTGCTGGCCGCGCTGGACCCGCTCACCGGCGTGGCCAACCGCCGCTCGCTGATCGCCGCGCTGGACCGCGACGTGGCCCGTGCCCAGCGCATGCGCGAGCCCATGGCGCTGATGATGGTGGACATCGACCACTTCAAGGACGTGAACGACCAGTACGGCCATCCGGCGGGGGACCGCGTGTTGTGCAGCGTGGTCAATGTGCTGCGCCAGCGCGTGCGTGCGCAGGACCTGGTGGGCCGCTACGGGGGCGAGGAGTTCATGGTGCTGCTGCCCGACACCGGCCTCACGGGCGCCGAGCAACTGGCGCGCGAGCTGTGCAAGGCGGTCGAGGAGTCCCGCTGCCCCGCCGATGGCGTACCCGGCCCCGGCATTGCGGTCACGGTGAGCATTGGCGTGTTTGGCGGGCGGCTGGAGTCGGGCGACAGCTGGGACATGCTGATTGCTGCCGCCGACCGCGCGCTGTACCAGGCCAAGAACAACGGCCGCAACCGCGTCGAGGTGGCCACGGGCTTGCGCCGCCCCAGCGCCCAGCTGGCGGCCCAGGCCAATCCCGAGACCATGCCCGAGTCTCTGTATTGATCGATGGCGCCCGGCGGGGGGTTGTGTTGGAATGGCGGATTGATCACCTTCCGCCTTCAGGAGCCCCACCATGAACGCCCGCGTGCCCTCCCAAGTCCTTCAGCCTGAGCTTGCCCTGCAGCGTGTCAGCCAGGCCTGGGACAGCGACATTGTTCGCCAGCTCACCGACTACATCGCCATCCCTGCCAAGTCCCCCACGTTCGCGGCCGACTGGGCCGAGTTGGGCTTGCTTGACGCCGTGGTGCGCAACGCCGCCGCCTGGGTGGAGTCGCAAAAGGTAGAGGGCCTGACGCTCGAAATCGTGCGCCTGGAAGACCGCACCCCGGTGCTGTTCTTCGAGATCGCCGCCACCCAGCCCGGCGCCACCGACACCGTGCTCATGTACGGCCACCTGGACAAGCAGCCCGAGTTCTCCGGCTGGCGCAGCGACCTGGGTCCCTGGACGCCCAAGTACGAAGACGGCAAGCTCTACGGCCGGGGCGGCGCCGACGACGGCTATGCGGTGTACGCCAGCATCGCTGCGGTGCAGGAACTCAAGCGCCAGAACGTGCCCCATCCGCGCATCGTGGGCCTCATTGAAACCTGCGAGGAAAGCGGCTCGCGCGACCTGCTGCCCTACATCGATGCATTGAAGCCCCGCATGGGCAGCGTGGCGCTGGTCGTGTGCCTGGACTCGGGCGCCGGCAACTACGACCAGCTGTGGCTCACCACCAGCCTGCGCGGCATGGCCAGCGGCACGCTCAAGGTCGAGATCCTCACCGAGGGCATCCACTCGGGCGACGCCTCGGGCCTGGTGCCCTCGTCCTTCCGCATCATGCGGCAGGTGCTCGACCGGCTGGAAGACAGCGCCACCGGCCGCCTGCTGCCCCAGAGCTTCCATTGCGAAGTGCCCGCCGACCGGCTGGCCCAGGCCCGCGCCACGGCGGCCATCCTGGGCGAAGAGGTGTACCGCCGCTTCCCCTGGGCGCACTACGACTGCGGCGGCTCCACCACGTTTGCACTGCCCACCACCACCGACCCGGTGCAGGCATTGCTCAAGCGCACCTGGGAGCCCACGCTCAGCGTCACCGGTGCCGAGGGCTTCCCGGCGCTGCAGGACGCGGGCAACGTGCTGCGGCCCTACACCGCCTTCAAGCTCAGCCTGCGCCTGCCCCCGCTGGTGGACGCCGCGCAAGCCGTGCAGGACCTGAAGGCGCTGCTGGAAGACAACGCGCCCTACCAGGCCAAGGTCACCTTCCAGAGCGGCGGCGGTGCCACGGGCTGGAATGCCCCGGCCACCACACCCTGGTTCGAGCAGGCGCTCAACGAAGCCTCGCAGGCGCACTTTGGCGCACCCTGCGGCTACATCGGCCAGGGCGGCACCATCCCGCTCATGAACATGCTCAGCGAAGGCTTCCCCACCGCGCAGATGATGGTGTGCGGCGTGCTGGGCCCCAAGAGCAACGCGCACGGCCCCAACGAGTTTTTGCACGTGCCCTATGCCAAGCGCCTCACCGCCTCCGTGGCGCATGTGATGGCCGCCATGGCCAAAAGCTCGGGTACAACCCCCTGAGTCGCTGCGCGCCTTCCCCTTCTCTCGAAATCGCTGCGCGACTTCGGGAAGGGGGACGATGCCCTCACTGCGGGGCGGCCCTTACTCGGCATCCCCGGTATTGCGCCCCGCCTGATCCGCGTTCTGTTCCCTAGTCCGTGCCAGCCCTTTCACCATGACCCTCAACGACGAAGAACTTGCGCCCTCCACCCTGACCACCTTCACCGCCAGCGACGGCGAGAACCTGGCCGTGCAGGACTGGCCCTTGCCGCAGGGCGAGCCCTGCCGGGGGACGGTGTTGCTGGTGCACGGCCTGGGCGAGCATGTGGGCCGCTACGACGCGCTGGCCCGCCGCCTCAACGACTGGGGATTTGCGGTGCGGGGCTATGACCAATACGGCCATGGCGAATCGGCCGGGCCGCGCGGCGGGCTCACGTCGGACATGCGCCTGCTGGACGATCTGGCGGACCTGGTGGACGCCATCCGCGCCCGCATGCCGGCAGGGCAACCCCTGGTGCTACTGGGCCACAGCATGGGCGGCTTGGTGGCCTCGCGGTTTGTGTCCCTGCACCTGCGGCCGGTGGATGCACTGGTGCTGTCCTCCCCCGCACTCGATGCCGGCCTGGGCGCCGTGCAAAAACTGCTGCTTGCCACGCTGCCGCGCATCGCGCCCAACCTGCGCGTGGGCAATGGGCTGGACGCACAGTACCTTTCGCATGACAGCGCCGTGGTGGCGGCCTACCTGGCCGATCCGCTGTGCCACGACCGCATCAGTGCCCGCCTGGCCCGCTTCATTGCCGAGGGTGGCCCCGCCACCGTGGCCCGCGCTGCGCACTGGAGTGTGCCCACGCTGCTGATGTGGGCGGGCAGCGACAAGCTGGTCAACCCCGCAGGCAGCCGTGCCTTTGCGGCCGGTGCACCCCAGGCCGTGGTGCAGTCGCACTGCTTTGAACCCCTGTTCCATGAGCTGTTCAACGAAAGCCCCGAGCTGGCGAAGCCGGTGTTCGACCTGCTGCGGCAGTGGCTGGTGCGGCGCTGTCCCGTGGTGGCCTAGGCGTACGGGCCATTTTTTGGATAAAAAGGCCTTCAAGCGCTAGTGCATCATGCGTTAGTAGCTATCATTTTTGACATGATGGAGATAGCGCCGGTAGTACGGACCGGCGCAACCGCCTGTGGTGGACGACAGTGCCATAGACGCCCAGCGCGTACACCACCAGCAGCACCGCGGCCATCAGCAGGCCGCCGCTGGTACAGGTGTCCAGGCTGTCCAGAAAATCACTCCAGCCGGGTTCGTCCCGCATCTCCAGGTCATTCCACACCCACAGCACCTTGGCGGCGGTGAAGTACACGAACATGAGCACGGCGGCGATGCGGCTGCGGCGGTAGATGCCCCACGCCAGCACCCCGCAGATACCTACGTCCAGCCACATCCACGGGGTGAACGTCACCCCGTTGGAACCCAGTGCGGCACCGGTCGTGTTGGCTGCGGTGAGTGCAAACGTCACCAGGGCAGCCCCCCAGGCCCAGCGAATGCAGTGTTGTGCGGCGCGGCTGGGGGTTGTGGGTTGGGGGCCGGGTGTCACAGCCAGCCGTTGTCGCCCAGCATGACCTTCTTGTAGTAGTCGCGGTTGGCCATCATGGCAAACAGGGCGACCCATGCGCCGGTGTAGTGCACCCGGCTCAGCAGGTGCCCAAAGCCCGCCACCGTCACCAGCGTTTCCAGCAGCAGGATGCCCGCAATGCCCAGCCCCCAGTACGCCAAGCCCTTTTTCCACATGCCCTTGGCGATGTAATAAAACGGGCCGAACAGGCCCGCCAGCAGGTTGAAGGTGCACGCCGTGCGCTCAAAGAAGCTCAGGTCCTTGAGCTTGGTGAGCTTGAGTCCCCCCGCCCGTTCTATCAGTGCAAAGCGTTTTTGCCAGACTTTGGGCAAGTCGGTGGGCACCGCCGTGGGGGTGCCACTGGCTGCGGCCGATGCCGCTTGGGGCGTTGCAAATGGAGTGCCTTCGTTCATGCTGAAAATTCCCTCGGTCGTGTGTTGTTGTGTGTGCCGCAATGCTTGCCAATGGGCTCGCCTTGCACGGCGCCCGCGATGCTAGGGGCACACCCGTGGGAATTTTTGTGAGCAGTCCTCTGAGTTGTTTGCAGCGGTAACGCGCTGGCCCCGCCGAGGGCGCAGGGTGGTGATGAAAATAGCTGCCAGTGCTTTCAAATCAAGTGCTGGCAGCTATCACTTTTGAAGCAATCCGCCCAGCATCCCCAGTAGATCGTTAGCATTGCCAAACCCGCCATGGGGCGCCTGGCCCTGGGGGCTCAGGTGGTCGACCAGGCCCGGCAACACCTGGGCCAGCTGCCCGGCGGCTGCACCGGGGGCCACACCCAGTTGCGCGGCCATCTGCGACAGGGGGCCGCTGCCCAACACCTGCGACAGCTGCTCACCCGAGATCGCCTGGTTGGGCCCAGCGCTCAGCCACGACGCAATCACGTTGCCCAGCCCGGCTTGCTGGAACTTGGCCATCAGCCCCGGCAGGCCGCCCACCGGGCCATCGTTGCTGATCAGGGACATCACGGCCTGCACCAGCTGCGGGTTTTGTGCGGCCAGGCTGATCAGCCCTCCCAGGCCACCACCGGCCCCACCCGCCGCAGCGGCGCCACTGCCGCCTTGCGACGCGTTGTTGATGACGGCACCCAGAACGGAATCGAGCAAACCCATGGTGTTCTCCTGTAGAGGAATGAAGGGCAGCAGTGCGCCAGCCCGGACGGAACCATCCATGGTACGCACCTCGGCGGCGCCTTCGTGTCAACAATCGTGAACGGGGTGACGCCGCTGGGGTGCCGCGCCACTACTTGGTGCGGGGGGGGCGCTTGTCGAGCAGCGGCGCACTCACACCTTGTACCCCCACCAGCCCCAGCACCGTGACCAACGATGTCTGCGCGCCCTTCCAGGCATCCGTCAGGTCGATCCACTCCGACAGTGCGTGGAAGCCGCCCGTCTTGCCGCCGCCCCCGATCACGATGGCGGGGATGCCCAGCGCCATGGGCACGTTGGCATCGGTGCTGGCACCGGCCAGCACCGTCTTGCGACCAAAGGCCGTGTTGGCGCGCACGGCGGCCTCGACGATCAACGCGTCGGCGGCGGTGCGGCCACCGGGCCGGTCGCCGATGAGCTTGGTCGATGCGCTCAGCGTGTTCACGCCCCAGCGTGCGTTCTCTTCGGTCACGGCGCTGTCCACGGCGGCCAGCACCTGCTTTTCAGTGGCCAGCAGCGGGGCCATCTCGTCGGAGCGGATGTCCACCGCCATGCGCGCATCCGGCGCGATGGTGTTGACGGACGTGCCGCCGCCCACGGTGCCCACGGTGAAGGTGGTCTTGGGGCTCTTGGGGGTGCGGATCTCGGCGATCTTGGCAATGGCGCGGCCCATGCCGTGGATGGCGCTGGGCACCTCGCCGAACGCGGCGTAGCTGTGGCCGCCCGGGCCCTTGAAGGTCACCTCGTGGCGGTGGCTGCCCGTGCCCAGCACCAGCACCGTGCCATCGGGCGCTGGCTCCAGCGCCACCATGCCGTCGATGTCGAGGTGTTCCTTGAACAGGTGCTTCATGCCGCGCAGGTTGCCCAGCTCTTCCTCGCCCACATTGCCCACAAACACCAGGTCGCCCACGGTGGCGATCTTCTGGTCGTTCAGCACCTTGAGCCACGACAGCAGCACGGCCAGTCCGCGCGTGTTGTCGGAGATGCCGGGCGCATACAGCTTGCCGTCGCGCTCCTTCACCTTCACGTCGGTGCCGGAGGGGAACACGGTGTCCAGGTGGGCCGAGATGACCAGCTTGGGCCCGTTGCCCGTGCCCTTGCGCACGCCCACCACATTGCCTTCGGCATCGATGGCGGCATTGGTCAGGCCGAGGGCCTGGAGCCGGGCCAGGAAGGCTTCGGCACGCTTTTGTTCCTTGAACGGCGGCGCCTCGATCTCGGTGAGCATGCGCAGGTCTTCGGTGGCGCGGTCGTGGTCGGCCTTCACGGCGTCGAGCAGCTGCAGGATCTGGGGTGCGGCCATCAGCTGGCCGTAGGCCTTGTCCACGGCGGGACGCAGCGTGGTGGGCGTGGGCGCCACGGCGCCGAACTGTGCATAGGCTGCAGAGGGCAGCAAGGCGGCGCAGGCGAGGGCCATGGCACCCGCAAGGGCTGTGGCACGGAAGGTATGGAGAGGGAGAGTCATGGTGATCCAGCGAAACACGAACACAAACGGAAGGAGCGACCGGCCTGTCCAGCCATCGTGGATGGAGCCGCGGGCCGGCATGCAGTGCCATGCAATTGTTGGACCGAACCCGGCCCCTGGGGTCTGCTTTAATCTGCCGAGCCGACAGTTTTTCTTACATGCGCAAACACATCCCCAGCACCCGTGCCCTGCTTGTTTTTGATGCTGTGGCGCGCCACCACGGCGTGAGCAAGGCCGCCGAAGAACTCTGCCTCACCCACAGCGCCGTGAGCCAGCAGCTGCGCCTGCTGGAGGGCCAGCTGGGCCTGCAGCTGGTGCAGCGCGGCGCACGCGGCTCCACCCTCACCGACGTGGGCCGCCACTACCACGCGCAGATTGTGGGCGACCTGCTGCGGCTGCAGAACCACACCCTCGAAGCCATGGCCCAGCGGCCCGATGGCGCGCGTCTGCTGGTGGGCTGCGTGCCGGTGTTTGCCGAGCGCTGGCTGCTGCCCCGTCTGCCGGCCTTCCTTGCACAGCACAAAGGCTGCAGCCTGCACCTGCAGGTGTACCCCACGCAGATCTACATGGCGGAGATACCGTTCGACGTGGCCGTGCAATATGACGACGCGGCCTGGCCCGGTGTGGTGCCAGCGCCCCTGATGCCCGAGGTCTGCGTGGCCGTGTGTGCACCGCAGTCGCGCCACCGGCGTGCGACAGAGCGCGGCGACTTCCGGGCCGTGCCGCTGTTGCAGCTCAGCTCCCGCCTGGGGGCGTGGGACGACTGGCTGGGCCGCGCGGGCATCACGCGCGTGCCGGCCCACACCCTGGGCGGCCACCGCTTTGATCTGTTCTCGATGCTGGTGGAGGCGGTGCGCGCCGATCTGGGTATTGGCCTGGTGCCCCGGTATTTTGTGGAGCGCGAACTGCAATCGGGCGAGCTGGTGCTGGCCCACCCGCACCACGACAGCGGTGCGCGGGGCTACAGCCTCTTTGTGGCGCCGGGGCGCCTGGAAGACCCTGCGGTGGCGGCCTTTGCACAGTGGCTGCGCACCACGGCGCAGGCCGAAGGTGCTGTGGCAGACCGGTCTTCAGGCACCGCTTGAAACACGCTGGCGTTGTAGGCCCAGCCAGGCCAGCGCCAGCCCCGTCACCACAATGGGCACCAGCGATCCGGCATTCAGCAGCGTCCAGCCCTGTGTGGTGACCAGCACGCCCGACGAGAACGCGCTCAGCGCCAGCGTGGCGTACACGCAGAAGTTGATGGCCGCCTGGGCGCGGTCTTTTTCCTCGGGGCGGTAGGCCGTCATGGCCAGCGTGGTGGAGCCGGTGAACAGGAAGTTCCAGCCCACGCCCAGGAAGAACAGCGCAATGCCAAAGTGGTGCAGCTCCACGCCCATCAGCGCCACCGCAACACACGCCAGGTTGAGCAACACCCCCGTGCCCATGATGGGCAGCACACCAAACCGCTTGATGAGGTGGCCAGTGACAAAGCCGGGAGCGAACATGCCAATCACATGCCACTCCAGCACCAGTGCCGAGGCATCAAAGTCAAAGCCACACACCTGCATGGCCAGCGGCGTGGCCGCCATCAGCAGGTTCATCACCCCATAGCCCAACGCGGCACCCACAATGGCCACGATGAAGGCAGGCTGGCGCATCAGCACCTTGAGCGGGCGCCCTTGCTCGCGCTGCCCCGCCGCATTGAGCACCACGGACTGCGTCTCGAAGCGGATCGCCGCCATGCACAGCATGGACAACAGTGCCACGCCGATGAGCGCGATGTACGCGCCCGCAAACGGCACCGGGAACAGCGTGCGCGTGGCGCTGGCCAGGTTGGGGCCCGCCACGGCGCCCAGCAGGCCACCAGCCAGCACCAGCGACACCGCCTTCTCGCGGTAGTCCGGCGCCGCCAGCTCGGCGGCCGCAAAGCGGTACAGCCCGCCATTGGCGCTGTAGTAGCCCGCCACCACCGTGGCCGTGCACAGCAGCCAGAAGCTGGCGCTGAACGCGGCCCAGGCACACAGCGCAGCCGACACGACGGCCACGGCCAGCCCGATCTGGAACGACACCTTGCGGCCCCAGCGCATCTGCGTCCTGGCCACCAGGGGCGTGGACAGCGCACCGCCCACCACGTAGCCCATCACCGGCAGCGTGGCCATCCAGCCAAAGGGCGCCAGCTGCAGGCCCACCAGGCCGTTGATGGCGATGAAGACGACGTTGTTGGTGAGGAAAAGGCCTTGGCACAGGGCCAGCAACCATAGGTTCTTGTTCACAGCAGAGGGCGCCTTTTTGGCGTCTTTATGAAATGGATGTCGCACGCAGGGCACTGGACGCAAGTCAAGGCCGGTGGGCAGTGTGGAACGCCGGGAGGGCTGGAGCACATCAAAACCCGACTGCTTTGCTCCGGCATTGTGCACTGCCGTTGATGAAGATCAGCGGATGCGCGGAGAGCCCCCCGTATGGTGGCGCCCAGTGCTGTGGCTCCCCACCGGGGCCAGCGTTTGAATGCTTGTGATGGATCCCTTGAAATCGACGGCCACCGCCTTGCCCGGGGCGGCTGGCCCTGGCATGGAACTGGTTTGCCCCGCCGGCAGCCTGCCCGCCCTGAAGGCCGCTGTGGATCACGGCGCCAACTGTGTCTACCTGGGCTTGCGCGACGCCACCAACGCGCGCAACTTTGCGGGCCTCAACTTCGACGAGGCGGCCATTGCCCAGGGCATTGGCCATGCGCATGCGCGCGGCTGCAAGGTCTTCATGGCGCTCAACACCTACCCGCAGGCGGCCAACCCCGGGCCGTGGCGCAGCGCACTGGACAAGGCGGTGGACCTGGGCGTGGACGCCGTCATCCTGGCCGACCCCGGCCTCATGCACTACGCGGTGCAGCACCATCCCCGGCTGCGCCTGCACCTATCGGTGCAGGGCTCGGCTACCAACTACGAGGCCATCAACTTCTACCGCGAGCAGTTCGGCATCGTGCGCGCCGTGCTCCCGCGTGTGCTGTCGATGGAGCAGGTACGCCAGGTCATCGACCGCACGCCGGTCGAGATCGAGGTGTTCGGTTTTGGCAGTCTGTGCGTAATGGTCGAGGGGCGCTGTGCGCTGTCGTCGTACGCGACGGGCGAATCGCCCAACACGCACGGCGTGTGTTCACCGCCGAAGGCCGTGCGCTGGGTGGAGACCCCGCAGGGCCGCGAGTCGCGCCTGAACGGCGTGCTCATCGACCGCTATGCGCCCGGCGAGAACGCGGGCTACCCCACGCTGTGCAAAGGCCGCTTCGACGTGGGGGATGACGAGAACTACTACGCCATCGAAGAGCCCACCAGCCTCAACACGCTGGAGCTGCTGCCCCAGCTGCTCAAGATGGGTGTGCGCGCGATCAAGATCGAAGGCCGGCAGCGCAGCCCCGCGTATGTGGCGCAGGTCACCCAGGTCTGGCGCGAGGCCATGGACCAGTGCCTGGCCTACCCGCACCGCTATGCGCCCAAGACGCGCTGGATGGCCAGCCTGGACCAGGTGGCAGAAGGCCAGCAGCACACGCTGGGCGCTTACCACCGCCCCTGGAAGTAGTGTTTCTCCACAATGACAAAACCCCCGGAGACCGCCCCATGAAACTCTCTCTCGGCCCGCTGCTGTACTACTGGCCCCGCGACACCGTGTTCGCGTTCTACGAGGCCATGGCCGCCACGCCCGTGGACGTGGTGTACCTGGGCGAGACGGTGTGCTCGCGCCGCCATGAGCTGCGCCTGACCGACTGGCTGGCGCTGGCGCACATGCTGCGGGACGCGGGCAAGGAGGCGGTCTTGTCCAGCCAGGTGCTCATCGAGTCCAGCGCCGACGTGGGCGTGATGCACAAGATCACAGGCAACGGCGAATTTCTGGTCGAGGCCAATGACATGGGCGCCGTGAGCTGTCTTGCGCGTGCACCCGCCGGGCCGCAGGCCTTTGTGGCCGGGCCGCACCTGAACCTGTACAACGCGCCCTCGTTGCAATGGATGGCGCAACGGGGCGCCACGCGCTGGGTGATGCCGCTGGAGATGTCGCAGGACGCGCTCGCTGCCGTGCTGGCGCAGCGGCCCGCAGGCATCGAGACCGAGGTGTTTGCCTACGGCCGCATGCCCCTGGCCTATTCGGCGCGCTGCTTCACCGCCCGCCACCGCAACCTGCCCAAGGACGACTGCCAGTTCAGCTGCCTGCAACACGCCGACGGCCTGCCGCTGCGCACGCGCGAGGGCGAGGGTTTTCTGGTGCTCAACGGCACACAAACGCAATCGGCGCGCGTCTACAACCTGGCCAACGAACTGGCGACGATGCAGGCCCTGGGCGTGGACATGGTGCGGCTGAGCCCGCAGGCGCAGCACATGGCGCAGGTGATCGCCGCGTTTGACGAAGCCCGCCGTGCCGCAGCCGCCAAAGCCACTGCTGAAAACGCGCCCGACTTTGTGGAGCGCATGCAACCCTTCATGCCCGATCTGCCCTGCAACGGCTACTGGTTCGGGCGCCCGGGGCTGGAGCAGGGGATGCACGGCGCGGCGGGCGGTGCAGCCGCTCAGCCCTCCATGCACCCGTAACCACAAGGCAGATCACCATGTACCCCGGAGAACGTTTTAACAGCATCAGCCACCTGGTGGGTGCCCTGCTCGCCACGGCAGGCACGGCCGTGCTCATCACCCTCGCGGCACGCCTGGGCGACCCGTGGAAGGTGGTGGCGTTCAGCATCTACGGCTCCATGCTGGTGGCGCTGTACGCGGCCTCCACCGCGTACCACAGCGTGCGCCGGCGCACCATCAAGGCCGTGCTGCAAAAGCTGGACCACTGCAGCATCTACCTGCTGATTGCGGGCAGCTACACGCCGTTTGCGCTGGTGTCGCTGCGCGGCGCCTGGGGTTGGTCGCTGCTGGGCGTGGTGTGGGGGCTGGCCCTGCTGGGCATTGCGCAAGAGATCTTGTGGGCGCGTGGTGCACGCGTGCTGTCGCTGGTCATCTATGTGCTCATGGGCTGGCTGGCGCTGGTGGCCGTGGTGCCGCTGTGGCAGGCGCTCACGCCAGCCGGGTTTGCCTGGCTGCTGGCGGGCGGGGCCTGCTACACGCTGGGCATCGTCTTCTATGCGCTGGACGACCGCGTGCGCCACGGCCACGGGCTGTGGCACCTGTTTGTGCTGGGCGGCAGCGTCTGCCACTTTTTCACCGTGTTTTTCTACGTGGCCTGAGTGCCCTTCTGTCTCATGGCGGCTTCTCCCCTTCCTTTCCCCCTGGTCGTTCCTGCGCCCGTGGGCGCTGTGCTGGCGCGCCTGCCCGCCTACCCCGGCTCGCAGCTGCTGGTAACCGCGCTCAACCTGGCGCTGGCGCGGCACCTGCCTGCGGACGTGGGCCAGGTGCTGCTGCACAAGAAGATGCGGGTGCAGGTGCGCGATGCGCGCGTGGCGTTCGACTTTGCCTGGACGGGCCAGCGCTTCGCCCCCCATGCACCGCTGGTGCCGCCGCAGGTGGCCGATGTCACGCTGAGCGCTACGGCCCATGATTTTTTGCTGCTGGCCCAGCGCCAGCAAGACCCTGACACGCTGTTCTTCAGTCGCCGCCTGTCGATGGAGGGCGACACCGAGCTGGGCCTGGTGGTGAAGAACGCGCTCGATGCGATCGAGCTGCCCGTGCTGGACCCGCGCCAGTGGGTCCACAAGCTGGCGCCGCGCCAGGTGCTGGGCCACCTGCGCCGCCGCCTGGACCCCACTCCACGCAACGGAGAGTGAGCATGACCACCGACACCCATCCCCAGAACCACCCCTTGGTCTATTCCTGCTCCGGCTGCTCCAGCGCCGCGCAGCTGGCCAACCACGTGGCGCTGCAGCTCGACCGGCGCGGCGTGGCCGAGATGTCGTGCATCGCGGGGGTGGGCGGCGACGTGCCGCACCTGATGAAGACCGTGCGCTCGGGCCGGCCCATCATCGCGCTCGACGGCTGTCCGCTGGTCTGCGTCAAAAGCACGCTGGCGCGCCACGGCATCGTGGCCGACCGGCATTACCAGCTGCAGCAATACGGTGTGAAAAAGCGCACGCACGAAGACTTTGACCCCGTGCAGGCCACGCTGGTGCTGGAGCAGGTGGAGGCCGACCAGCAGGCCCAGCCCTTGCAGCGCCCCACTGTGGTGGAGGCCTCCCATGGCTGAGCCCACCACCTTGCGCCGCATCACCGTGGGCATCTCCGGCGCCAGCGGCGCCGTGTATGGTGCGCGCCTGCTGCAGGTGCTGCAGGGCCAGAGTGGCATCGAGACCCACCTGGTCGTTTCCGACGCCGGCTGGCGCAACCTGCAGCACGAGCTGGACATGGACTGTCCCGCCGTCGAGGCCCTGGCCCACCGCGTGCACGACGTGGCCAACGTGGGCGCGGCCATCGCCAGCGGTTCGTTCCAGTGCCATGCCATGGTGGTCGCGCCCTGCTCCATGCGCACGCTGGCTGCCATAGCGCATGGGCTGGCCGACAACCTGCTCACGCGCGCGGCCGACGTGGCCCTCAAGGAGCGCCGCCGCCTGGTGCTGATGGTGCGCGAGTCGCCCCTGCACCTCACGCACCTGCGCAACATGGTGGCCGTGACCGAGATGGGCGGCATCATCTGCCCGCCGCTGCCCGCCTTCTACCTGCGCCCGCAGACCGTGGGCGAGGTGGTGGACTACAGCGTGGCGCGCGTGCTCGACCTCATGGATGTGCCGCACGCCCTGGCGCCCCGGTGGCAGGGCCTGGAGCTGGATGCTCCTTAATTTATAGCTGTTAGCGCAATCAATACCTGCACTACCGGCCGATTTCATTCAAATCCTGAACCTGACATGGCCTACAGCGACCTGCGCGACTTCATGGCCCAGCTCGAAGCCACGGGCGACCTGCGCCGCGTGGCGGAGCCCGTCTCGCCCCACCTGGAGATGACTGCGCTCAGCGACCGCGTGCTGCGCGCAGGCGGCCCGGCGCTGCTGTTCACCCAGCCCACGGGCCACCGCATGCCGGTGCTCACCAACCTGTTTGGCACCACAGACCGCGTGGCCCGCGCCATGGGCGTGGCCGACCTGCACGGCGTGCGCGCCCTGGGCGAACTGCTGGCCACCCTCAAGGAGCCCGAGGCGCCGAAAGGCTTCAAGGACATGCTGGGCATGGGCCAGCTGCTCAAGACCCTGTGGAACATGGCGCCGCACACCGTGGCGCGCGGCGCACCCTGCCAGCAGGAGGTGTGGGAGGGGCCGGACGTGGATCTGGCCCGCCTGCCCGTGCAGCACTGCTGGCCCGGCGACGTGGCCCCGCTCATCACCTGGGGTCTGACCATCACGCGTGGCCAGCGCAAGGCGCGGCAGAACCTGGGCATCTACCGCCAGCAGGTGCTCTCGCGCAACCAGGTCATCGTGCGCTGGCTGGCCCACCGGGGCGGGGCGCTGGACTTTGCCGACCACTGCGCCGCCCACCCCGGCCAGCCCTACCCCGTGGCCGTGGCGCTGGGGGCGGACCCGGCCACGCTGCTGGGGGCCGTCACGCCCGTGCCGGATTCTTTAAGCGAATACCAGTTCGCAGGTCTGCTGCGCGGCGCACGCACCGAAGTCACGCCCGCTCTGGGCATACCCCTGCAAGTGCCCGCCACCGCCGAGATCGTGCTCGAAGGCCACATCCAGCCCGATGCCCATCACCCGAGCGGCTGGCAGCATGCGCTGGAAGGTCCGTACGGCGACCACACCGGCTACTACAACGAATGCGCCGAGTTCCCCGTGCTCACCGTGGACCGCATCACCCTGCGCAAGGACGCGATCTACCACAGCACCTACACCGGCAAGCCGCCCGACGAGCCCGCCGTGCTGGGCCTGGCGATGAACGAGCTGTTCATCCCGCTGTTGCAAAAGCAGTTCCCCGAGATCGTGGACTTCTACCTGCCGCCGGAAGGCTGCAGCTACCGGATGGCGGTGGTCAGCATCCGCAAGGCCTACGCCGGCCACGCACGGCGCGTGATGATGGGCGTGTGGAGCCACTTGCGCCAGTTCATGTACACCAAGTTCATCGTGGTGGTGGATGCCGATGTGGACGTGCGCGATTGGAAAGACGTGATCTGGGCCATCACCACCCGCATGGACCCGGCGCGCGACACGCTGCTGGTGGAGCACACCCCCATCGACTACCTGGACTTCGCCTCGCCTGTCAGCGGCCTGGGCAGCAAGATGGGGATGGACGCCACCAACAAGTGGCCGGGGGAGACCCAGCGCGAATGGGGCCGCCCCATGGCCATGGACGCCGCCGTGCAGGCGCGCGTGGACGGGCTTTTCACAGCGCTGGGCCTGTGACCCGTCCGTGCACCACGGCGGTGCTGCGCTCTCCAGTCACGTAGAAGACAAGCACGCCCCGCGTTGTTTGCGACGATGCGCCAGCCCCGGCAAAGAGGGCTCTGCACCGGCATCCCACGGATGCCGCGATGCAGCACCGCGCACACCACAAGGAGACGACAGCAATGCAGCAGCCCGGCAGCATGATGGATCGGCCGTTACTGGTCTCGGCCATCCTCGAGCACGGTGAGAACCAGTACGGCGACCAGCAGATCGTCTCGCGCGACACCAATGGCAGCCTGCACCGCTACCGCTTTGCCGACCTGGCCCGGCGCGCCCGGCAGCTGGCCAACGCACTGCAGGCGCTGGGCCTGCGCCCTGGCAGCGTGGTGGGGTCACTGGCCTGGAACAACCACCGCCACCTGGAGGCGTACTACGCCGTGTCCGGCAGCGGCATGGTCATGCACACCTGCAACCCGCGCCTGCACCCCGAGCAGCTGGCCTACATCGTCAACCACGCCGACGACGAGGTGGTGCTGTTTGACACTACCTTCGCACCACTGGTGCGCGCCATTGCGGGGTCGTGCCCCCGCGTACGGCACTGGGTGGCGCTGTGTGATGCCGACACGCTGGGCAGCATCGACCTGCAAGGGGTGCCCGGGGTCGAGGCCTACGAGACCCTGGTGGCCGGCCAGCATGACCGCTTTGAGTGGCCCGAATGTGATGAAAAGACCGGCGCAGCGCTGTGCTACACATCGGGCACCACCGGCAACCCCAAGGGCGTGCTGTATTCGCACCGGGCGCTGGCGCTCAGCGCCCTGTCGGCCTGCATGCCGGGGGTACTCAGCATCAGCGCGCGGGAGACCATCCTGCCCGTGGTGCCCATGTTCCACATCAACGCCTGGTGCCTGCCCTATGCGGCCCTGATTGGGGGGGCCAAGCTGGTGCTGCCCGGCCCACGCCTGGACGCCGCCAGCCTGTACGAGCTGATGGAGACCGAGCGCGTTACCGTCAGCGCGGGCGTGCCCACCATCTGGATGGGCCTCATCCAGCATGTGGAGCAGCACGGGCTGCGCTTTACCACCATGCGGCGCACGGGCGTGGGGGGATCTGCCATGCCCAAGGCGCTGATCGCCAAGTTCAACGACGTGTACGACGTGGAGGTGCGCCACGGCTGGGGCATGACCGAGACCACGGCCATTGCCACCATGAGCGTGCTGGGCGCTGCCGATGCCGAACTGCCGCCCGAGGACCGCCACGCGCTGGTCGCCAAGCAGGGCAAGTCGGTGTTCGGCATCGAGCTCAAGCTGGTGGACGAAAACGGCGCCCGCCTGCCGCGCGACGGCGTGGCGCAGGGCGAGTTGATGGTGCGCGGCCAGTGGATCGTGGACCGATACCACAAGGCCGAGCGTTCGGCGCTGGCCGATGGCTGGTTCCCCACCGGCGACATCGCCACCATCAGCCCCCAGGGCGTGGTGCAGATTCGCGACCGCACCAAGGACGTGATCAAGTCGGGCGGCGAGTGGATCAGCTCCATCGACCTGGAGAACGCCGCCGTGGCGCATCCGGCGGTGGCCATGGCCGCTGTCATCGGCGTCAAGCACCCCCGATGGGACGAACGCCCGCTGCTCTTCATCGTGCGCAAGTCCGGCCAGTCACTCGACAAGGCGCAGATCCTGGACTTCCTCGCAGAGCGTGTTGCCAAGTGGTGGCTGCCCGACGAAGTGCTGTTTGTCGAAAGCCTGCCGCTGGGCGGCACCGGCAAGGTCCAGAAAAACGAGCTGCGGCAACGCCATGGCTCGGTGTTCGGCGGCGAGTGACATCGCCCCGCATTGACGCAGTTCCTACCCACCCACCCCACGGAGACACACATGAACATGGTTCCCAGGAAATGGCCTCATCAATGGCTCAAGGCCGGCGCATGCGCCGCAGCGCTGGTGATGGCTGCGCACGCCGGGGCTGCCGAGACGGTGAAGATCGGCTTCATCGACCTGCTGTCCGGCCCGTTTGCGCTCACCGGCCAAAGCTCGCTCAACCAGCTGCGTGAGGTGGTGGCCCAGGTCAACGCCAAGGCCGGGCCCAATGAGCCCAAGTTCGAGGTGATGGACTTTGACAACAAGGGCACGCCGCAGGAGAGCCTGAACGCCCTGAAGGCTGCCACCGACCGGGGCGTGCGCTACATCACCCAGGGCGGTGGCTCGGGCGTGGCGCTGGCGCTGGTGGATGCGCTGAACAAGCTCGCCGAGCGCGACCCCGAGCGCGCGACCGTGTACCTCAACTACGCCGCCATGGACCCGCAGCTTACCAACGAGCGCTGCAGCTTCTGGCACTTTCGCTTCTATCCGTCGAGCGAGATGAAGATGGAGGCGCTGACCACCTACCTGCAAGGCCGCAAGGACGTGAAGCGCGTGTACCTGCTCAACCAGGACTACACCCACGGCCGCCAGGTCTCCAAGGCTGCCAAGGAATACCTGGCGCGCAAGCGGCCTGACATTGAGGTTGTGGGCGATGACTTCATCCCCATCGCCCAGACGCGCGACTTCGCCTCGTACGTGGCCAAGATTGCCGCCACCAAGGCCGACACCGTCATCACCTCCAACTGGGGCAGCGACCTCACGCTGCTGTTCAAGTCCTCGCGCGACTATGGCCTGAACATCAACTACTTCACGCTCAATGCCAACAACCCCGGCACGCCCGCGCAGATTGGGCCCTGGGGCGAAGGCAAGGTCGGGGTCATCTGGAACTGGGTGCACAACGCCCCCACCCCCGAGCTGGAAAAGATCTACGTGGACTACAAGAAGAAGACCGGTGAAGACTTTGTGTTTGCCGCCCACTGGAACAGCGTGCACATGCTGCGCGAAGCAATGCGCAAGGCCCAGTCCACCGACGCCAAGAAGGTGGCCCTGGCCCTGGAAGGCATGACCTACAAGAGCCCCATGGGCGAGGTGCGCATGCGCAAGACCGACCACCAGCTTGAAGCCCCGCTGTACCTGGGCATCTGGGCCAAGCAGGGCAGCAAGGGCGTGAAGTACGACGCGGAAAAAACCGGCTACGGCTTCCGCTCCGAAGTGGCCTGGGACAACTACATCAGCGCCCAGCCGACGTCGTGCCAGATGAAGCGGCCGTCCTGAGCGGGCGCAGCCCAGGCCCCGTGCGGGTGGCGGCGACTGCCTTCAATCCAGCCACCCCTTGGGCACCTTGTCCGCCTTTTTTTCCACCGGGTTGGCCGTGAGCCACTGCGCCGCGTACTGGCGCATGAACTCCTTGGCCTTTTCCGGCCGGGCCGTGAGCCACGCGTCGTACGCGCCTTCGTTCAGGATGGCGGGCATGCTCTTCTCGCTGCCGGGCTGGCCGTAGCGGTGCAGCAGCGCGTGGTTGTTGGCGTTCACCGTGAGCAGGCAGTAGCTGACGATCACCTCGCCGTCAGCGCCCTGCCAGCGCGCCCACAGGCCTGCCACGCCCATCGGCTTGCCGTCCACGCGCGCGACGCGGGTGGGCACGGCCTTGCCGCTGCGCAGGTCGTCCTCATAAAACGCAGCCATGGGCACGATGCAGCGCTGGCCGTTCAGCCATGCGTCGCGAAACGCCGTGCCGGTGGAGGCGGTGTCGGACTTGGCGTTGACCAGCTTGGGTGCACGCAGCTTGGCGTCGGATGCCGACTTGACCCAGTGCGGCACCAGGCCCCATTGCGCAGGCACCAGTACCCGGTCGGGGGCGGCGTTGCTGGGGGTGTCTGATGCAGTTGTTGATGGAGCGGTCTCCTCGGCCGGGCTGGTGGGCCCTTGTGCCAGGGCGGCGGCCGTCGCGGCATACACGATAAACAAACCTGGCTTGCGGGGCCACAGGTGGCGTTCACCCAGCGCCGCAGGGGGCTCGACCGCAAACGCCTCGCGGTAGGTGTCGGCGTGTTGCAGGGTTTCGTAGTGGGTACTCATGGGGCCATGGTACCCGTGTGCAGGGGGGCGCTCAGCGAGATTTCAAGCAAAAGAGGCTGGTAGCGCTAGTGCAATATGCCTTGATAGCTATCAATAAAATAGCGCTGTGTTTGCCTCCCTAAGGGCGCTCCGGGCAGGCCGTGATGTGCGTCAAGCCCGTTGTCGCTTGCGTTGTGACGTGTGCTGGCGCTGTTTTCACAATGTCCGCATGGACTTCGCACTCTCCCCCCTGGCCCTTGAACTGCGTGATCGCCTGCTGGCTTTCATGGACCGCTATCTGCTGCCCTACAACGCCGCCTGGCACGCAGCCGTGGCGGCGGGCGACTACCCGCCGCCGTTTGTCGAAGACCTCAAGGCGCTGGCGCGCGAAGAAGGGCTGTGGAACCTTTTCTTGCCCACGCTGCGCGAGGACGAGCCGGGCACGCGCCTGTCCAACCTCGACTACGCACCACTGGCCGAGGCCATGGGCCGCCTGCCCTGGGCGGCCGAGGTGTTCAACTGCCAGGCGCCGGACACCGGCAACATCGAGCTGCTGCACCGCTTTGCCACACCCGCGCAGCGCGCCCGCTGGCTGGTGCCGTTGCTGGACTGCAAGATGCGTTCGGCCTTTGCGATGAGCGAGCCCGACGTGGCTTCGTCCGATCCCACGAACCTGCAGACCACGGTGCGGCGCGAGGGGGATGGCCTGGTGCTCAGCGGCCGCAAGTGGTTCATCACCGGCGCGGCACATCCGCACTGCCAACTGCTCATCGTGCTGTGCCGCAATGCGGATGCCGATGGTGCAGACAGCCATCACCGCCACAGCATGGTGCTGGTGCCCGTGGACACGCCGGGTGTGCAGATCGTGCGCAACATCCCCGTGCTGCACCACCATGCGCCCGAGGGGCATTGCGAGATCCTGCTGCAGGGCGTGCGTGTGCCTGCGGACCACCTGCTGGGCGACTGGGGGGCGGGGTTTGCGATGGCGCAGGCGCGCCTGGGCCCGGGCCGTGTGCACCACTGCATGCGCACCATCGGCCAGTGCGAGTTGGCGCTGCGCCTGGCCACCGAGCGCGCGCTGGAGCGCACGGCGTTTGGCAAGCCGCTGGCCGATCAGGCCAACGTGCAGGAGTGGCTGGCCGAGTCGCGCATCGAGATCGACCAGGCGCGCCTGCTGGTGCTGCACGCTGCGTGGATGCTGGACCAGGGCGAATCAGCCGATGCGGCGGACGCGCGCGCCGTGCGTGCCCAGGTCGCTGCCATCAAGGTGGTGGCTGCGCGCCTGCAGCAGCGGGTGGTGGACCGCGCCATGCAGATCTTTGGCGCCATGGGCCTGTCGCCCGACACGCCGCTGGCCGCCTTCTGGACCTGGGGCCGCGCGCTGCGGCTGATGGATGGGCCCGACGAGGTGCACCTGCGCACCGTGGCGCGCCACGAGCTGGCGCAGGCGCGTGCGGCCCTGGGGGCGTCGGCGGCCTACTTCACCACCCCCGAGCAGCTGCGCGCGCCGCCGCACCTGAGTGCTTGAGCCGTTCGGCGTCTTTCTGAGAGAGCGTGCCGTCGATCGTGGCCCCTGAAGTGCTCCGTCTCCACTTGGCAGCCGGGGCGTGCTTGCCGATACTGTGGTCCCAGCCGCTGGCACTGAGGCCCCCACACCATGCACACCACCATCCCCCGCACTTTCGTGTTTGCCGTTTCCTTCGCTGTGCTCTGCACTGCCCACGCCCAGCCCCAGAAGCTGCGGCCCGGCCTGTGGGAGAACAGCGTGACCATGAAAAGCCAGAGTGGCCAGCTGGAGGCCGCAATGGCGCAGATGCAGAAGTCCATGGCCAGCCTGACGCCCGCGCAGCGCAAGCAGATGGAGCAAGCCATGGCCCAGCAGGGTGTGAGCATGGGCCCCAGCGGCAACACCGTGAAGGTCTGCATCAGCCCCGAGCAGGCCGACCTGGACCGCATTCCGGCGCAGGAAGGCTGCACGCAGAACGTGCAACGCACGGGCCCCAACGCGGTGGCGATGACGTTCAGCTGCAAGGGCGCCCAGGGGCAGCCGCCCACCACGGGCGAAGGGACGATGACCTTCCAGGGTCCCACGGCCTACACGGGCAATTTCAAGGTCAAGACCACGTCGAACGGCAAGCCCGAGCAGATCGACATGGTGCAAAACGGCAAGTGGCTCGCCGCCGACTGCGGCACGATCAAGCCCGTGCGTTAGACCCTGCCGCCACGGTACGGTGGGCGGCAGGCGCCACCACCACACGGTTGCGGCCTAGGGCCTTGGCGTGGTACAGCGCCTGGTCGGCGCGTTCCAGCGTGTGCTCCACGGTGTCTCCGGGCAGGTGCTGCGCCAGGCCGATGGACACCGTGAGGTGCAATGAGCCTGCGCTGTGGGCAATCTCCAGCGCCTGCACGGCCTGACGGATGCGTTCGAGCAGCTCACGCGCGTGGTCTGCCGAGGTGTCGGTGAGCATCAGCACAAACTCCTCGCCACCCCAGCGGGCCAGCACATCGGTGTCGCGCACGCTGGCGCGCACGGTGCCCGCAAACGCCTGCAGCGCGCGGTCGCCGGTGGCGTGGCCGTGCTGGTCGTTGATGGGCTTGAAGTGGTCGATGTCCAGCTGCGCCAGCAGCATCGGGCGGCCACTGCGCAGGCTGCGGCGGTGCTCCAGCGCCATCAGGTCGAGCATGGCGCGGCGGTTGATGAGGCCTGTCAGCTCGTCGCGGGTGGCCAGTTCGCGGTTGACTTCGAGCGCCTGGGCCAGGGCCTCGCGCTGCTGCTGCAGCTTGGCGCGGATGCGCTGGATGCGCAGGTTCAGCGCAATGCAGCCGCTGAGCACGATGAGCACCATCAGCGCGTAGGCGGTGTCGAGGTACCCCGAGGCGTTGGCGTTGAAGCGCGAACTGACGCCGATGGCACTGGCAAAGGCCAGCAGCGCATACACGCCAATGCCGATCACCTCGGCCACCGTGAGGCCGAAGGTGCCAAAGAACAGGATCATTGCCAGCACGCTGGGCACCAGCCCGCGCGCATCGCCCGCCAGCACATAGGCCACGGCGCCGCTGGTGATGGTCCAGACCATTTGCGGGATGGTGAGCGAGGGGTCGCGCAGGCGGGCGGTTTCGCCGGAGCGGATGAAGGCCGTCATGACCACCAGGCCGCCCACCGACAGGGCGGCCCACCATTGCACGGCGGTCTGGTCCACGGTGGTGCTGGAATGTGCCACCAGCAGCATCACGCCGGCGCTGCCTGCCATCAGCGTGAGCGCCAGCAAGGCCATGCCCACCAGCGTGCGCCGCCGAGGGTCGGTGGAGAGGATCACATCCTTGAGGCGCTGCCAGCGGGCGGGTGGGCGCAAGGTGGGGGGCTCCGGCCAGGCGAGAGGGCCGCGCGGCGCGCGGGCGGGGTGGCCCGAAACCCGCGTGATCCTGGGTTACCGGCCGGTCGGAGATTTTACGGTGAGGTAGTGCCGTGCGTATAGCCCCCCAGGGCTTGTCCGGGCCTTGACCGGGCCTGGTGCCCGCGTGGCGAGCCCCTTCTGTGTGCGGGGGGGCGTTACAGCGTGAGCGCGGCCAAGGCGGCCAGCGGGGCCGTCTCGGCACGCAGCACACGCGGACCCAGCGTGACGGGGGCGAAGCCGTGTTGCAGCGCCAGGTCCTCTTCCGCAGCGCTCAGCCCGCCCTCGGGGCCCGAGAGGAACAGCACGGGGCGCTGGCCATTCGCGCTGCCCGTGGCCTCGCGCAGCGGCGCGGTACCGGCCCGCAGCGACAGCAACAGGCGCTGGGGGGTGTCCCGTGTCTCGGGAGACGTCAGGCCCTGCCCTGGTGAACGCAGCCAGCCCGCCAGGTCGATGGCGGGGTGCACCACGGGCACGCGGTTGCGGCCGCATTGCTCGCAGGCGGCCACGGCCACGGCCTGCCAGTGGGCGATCTTCTTGTCGGCGCGCTCGCCCTTGAGCTTGAGCACGCTGCGCTCGGCCACCAGCGGGGTGATGCTGGCCACGCCCAGTTCGGTGGCTTTTTCGACCAGCCAGTCCATGCGCTCATTGGCGGTGATGCCGGCCAGCAGGTGCACGGCGCGGGGCGCCTCGCGCTCAGTGGCGTGGTGGGCGCCGACCAGCACGCGCACATCGCTGCGGCCCATCTTGACCACCGTGGCATCGAACTCGCCGCCCGGGTCGGCCGCGCTCTGGCCGCCGTGGAACAGCGTGATGCCGTCACCAGGCTGCAGGCGCAGAACCTGCACATGGCGTGCAGCGCCCGGGGGCAGGTCCAGCTCGGCGCCGGTGGCCAGGGGGGCTGGGCAATGGAAACGGGGCATTTGCTATCTTTGTAATAGCTGCTAGCGCATGATTTGTGTGCGCTTGAGCCGGTTTTTGCTTGATTTATGGGGGTGTGCCGTGCGTGCAGGCGGCCAGGGCTACATCCGGCCGTACGCAAAGCCCACCACGGGCTCGGTGCCTTCGATCTGGTCCAGCATCTTGAGCAGGGGCCCCAGCTGGCGGTAGCGGTTGGCGGTGGCGCGGATGTAGGCGATGAAGCGGGGCGCATCGGCCAGGTACTTGGGCTTGCCGTCGCGCAGCGTCAGGCGCGCAAAAATGCCCGCGACCTTGAGGTGCCGCTGCAGGCCCATCCACTCCACCGCGCGGTAGAACTCGCCAAAGTCATCGCCCCAGCCGCTGGCGCTGGTGGCGCCCAGCAGTCCGGCCTTGCGCGCCTTTTCCCAGTAACGCACGGTAATGTCGATGACGAATTCTTCTTCCCAGCTGATGAACGCATCGCGCAGCAGGCTGGCAATGTCGTAGGTGATGGGGCCGTAGACCGCGTCCTGGAAGTCCAGCACGCCCAAGGGGGCGCCCTGTTCGGCAGGTGCCATCAGGTTGCGGGTCATGAAGTCGCGGTGCACATACACCTGCGGGGCGGCCAGGTTGTGCGCCACGATGGCGTCAAAGGCGCTGCTCAAGGTGGCCTGTTGCTTGTCATCCAGCGTGACGCTGCGGTGCTGGGCCAAGTACCAGTCGGGGAACAGCGCCAGCTCGCGGCGCAGCAACGCCTCGTCGTAGGCGGGCAGCACACCGGGGGTGGACGCCTTTTGCCACTGCAGCAGCACATCGGTGGCCTGCTGGTACCAGGCGTAGGCGTCCTGGGGTTTTTCAGGGTTCAGCCGCTCGATCACCGTCTGGTGGCCCAGGTCTGACAGCAGCATGAAGCCGGTGGGCGCATCAAACGCCAGGATCTGCGGTACGTTCAGCCCGGCGGCGGTCATCAGGCCCTGCACTTGCACAAACGGCTGGCAGTTTTCCTTGTCGGGCGGTGCGTCCATGACGATGCGGCTGGCGCCCGTGGCTGTGTCGATGCGCAGGTAGCGGCGGAAGCTGGCATCGGCCGAGGCGGGGCGCAGCGTGGCAGGCAGCAGCTGGTGGGGGCCGACGAGTGGCGCCAACCAGGCTTCGAAGGCTGCGCGGCGGGCTGCATCAGGCCAGCTGACAGGGGTGGAGGCGGCGGGCGCAGCAGGTGCGGCCACGGTGGCGCCCAGGGGCTGGCCGGCGGGCGATGGGGGGATGGGGTGGCTCATGGATAATCCGATTTTACAAACCGGTCGTGGCTGGCGCCGTGCGCGCTGACCAGGACCGGTCCCTTTGTCCGCTACCGCCCCTCAACACCCCACGTGCCACGCTGCCAGCCCCTCACCGTGCAGAACCTCACCTCCCTTCGCGCCCGGCCCGCCATGGCGAAGTCTGCACGGCTGCGGCCCCCCGTGCCCCGCGTGCTGGCCCTGGGCGTTGCGCTGGCCTGGTGTGGCCTGCCGCTGGCGGCTCTGGCCCAGGACGGAGCCGCGCCCAGCGCCTGGGATGCGCCGCCGGTGCTGCGCACATCGCCCCTGCTGCAGGAAAAGATTCCCGACGCCGTGCGTTCGCAATTGCCCGTCTTTGTGAAGGGCGACCACATCAGCGGCCAGACCGACCTGAACGCACTGATTGAAGGCAACGCCGAGCTGCGCCGGGGCGACACGGTCATCCGCGCCGACCGGCTCGACTACAACGTGCCCGAGGACCTGGCCAAGGCCAACGGCAAGGTGCGCATCAACCGCGCAGGCAACGTCTACGAAGGCACGGCGCTGGAGCTGCGGGTGGAGGCCTTCGAGGGCTTTTTCAGCGACGCGCGCTACCGCTTCCTGGCCACGCAGGCGCATGGAGATGCGACGCGGGTGGACTTTGTGGACCGCTACCGCGCCGTGGTGCACAACGGCACCTACACCACCTGCGAGCGTGGCAACGAGGAAAGCTGGCAGCCCGACTGGGTGCTGCGCGCCGCCACCATCCGCATTGACAACGAGGAAGAGGTGGGCACGGCCGAAGATGCGGTGCTGGAGTTCAAGGGCATCTCGGTGCTGCCCATTCCGTACATCAGCTTCCCGCTGTCGGAAAAGCGCAAGTCAGGCCTGCTGCCGCCCACCGTCGGGCTCGACAGCCGGGATGGCGTGACCTACATGCAGCCGTATTACTGGAACATCGCGCCCAACCGCGATGCCACCTTGCGCGCCGCGCTCATGACCAAACGAGGCGCCAACGTGGGCGGCGAGTTCCGCTACCTGGAGCCAACCTACAAAGGCCAGATCAGCGCCGACGTGATGCCCACCGACCGTCTGCGCGACCGTGTGCGCTGGAGCTTTAGCGGCAAACACGAAGGCGCGTTCGACACCGGCATCGGCGGGCTGGGGCTGAACCTCAACCTCAACCGCGTGAGTGATGACAACTACTGGCGCGACTTCAGCCGCGCCACCGAGCAGTTGCGCCAGCGCCTGTTGCCCAACGATGCCATCCTGTCCTGGGGCCGCAACGACATGTCGGCCACCGTGCGCACCCTCAAATGGCAGACGCTGCAAGACGTGAGCTCGCCCATCGTGCCTCCGTATGACCGCATGCCGCAGGTGCAATGGCGCTACAACCCCTCGCAGCTGGGCGGTGGATTCGATGCCAGCGTGGAGCTGGACACCACGCGCTTTGAAGCAGCCCGTGCGCTCACGGGCCAGCCCAATGCCGATCGCAGTTACGCCATGGCGCAGATCAGCCGCCCCTTCCTGTCGCCGGGTGGCTTCATCACCCCGCGCCTGCAACTGCATGCCACGCAGTACCAGTTTGACTCGGCCCTGTCCAACGGCCAGCGCTCGGCCAGCCGCACGCTGCCTACCTTCAGCCTGGACAGCGGCCTGGTGTTCGAGCGTGACACCGCCTACTTTGGTCGCGCCTTCCTGCAGACACTGGAGCCCCGGGCGTTCTACACCTACACGCCCTACCGCGACCAGAGCATGCTGCCGGTGTATGACACGGCGGCCAATGACTTCAACTTTGCGACCATCTACACAGAGAACGCGTTTGGCGGCAACGACCGGCTGGCCGACAACAACCTGCTGACCCTGGGCGTGACCACACGTCTGCTGGACCCCGACACTGGTGCCCAGGCAGCGCGCTTCGGCATTGCCCAGCGGGTGCGTTTTTCCGACCAGAAGGTCACCCTGCCAGGGGGCACGCCGGTCAGCGAGCGCCTGTCGGACCTGCTGCTGGGCGCGGGCATCAACTGGACACCGCAGTGGGGCTTTGACTCCACCGTGCAGTACAACCCCAAGACCGGACAGTCCATCCGTTCCACCATCGGCGCGCGCTACAGCCCCAGCAACTACCGCACCGTGAGCGCGGCCTACCGCCTGCAACGTGGCACCAGCGAGCAGATCGACATCGGCTGGCAGTGGCCGCTGAACGACCTGTGGGGCGACAAGGGCAAAGACCTGGGCCCCGGTCGCGGCCAGGGCGGCGGGCGCTGGTACAGCGTGGGCCGCCTGAACTACAGCATGAAGGACCGCAAACTCGTGGACACCGTGGTGGGCTTCGAGTACGACAGCTGCTGCTGGATTGGCCGCGTGGTGCTGGAGCGCCTGCAAAGCAGCGTGACCAGCTCCAACACGCGCCTGCTGTTCCAGATCGAATTCGTGGGCTTCTCCCGCCTGAGCCTGGGCTCCAGCCCGCTCGACTCCTTCAAGCAAAATGTGCCGCGTTACCAGAACCTGCGCGAGCAGGTCTCCACGCCCAGCCGCTTCAGCAACTACGACTAGACCATGAACCACCGTGTATTCGCACTGGCCTTGACGGCCGCGTTGGCATCCCTCGTGGCGCAAGGCGCTGCGGCCCAGGGCCTGCGCCCCTCGGGGACCTCGTCCTCGGGCAAGACAGGGTTGTCTTCCGCGCCGTCTTCGCTGAATGCGCGCCCTGCTGCCGTGCCCTCCATCACGCTGCCCGCGCCCTCCACCAGCACGGCCCCGCGCTCGGCCGATTTCATCGTGGCGGTGGTCAACTCCGAGCCCGTGACCAACTACGAGGTGCGCTCTCGCCTGGCACGTGCCGAGGCGCAGATCGCCAAGCAGGGCGGTGCCATGCCACCGCGCGATGCGCTGGCGCGCGAAGTCCTCGAACGCATCATCCTGGAGAAGGTGCAGCTGCAGCAGGCCCGCGAATCGGGCATCAAGGTCGATGACTACGCCGTGTCGCAGGCCGAGCAGGGCGTGGCCCGCCAGAACGACATGACAGTGGACGAGCTGTATGCGCGCCTGGCCCGCGATGGAATGAGCAAGGACCGTTTTCGCGAAGAGCTGCGCAACCAGCTGCTGCAGCAGCGCCTGCGCGAGCGCGAAGTCGAAGCGCGGGTGAAGGTGAGCGATCTGGACGTGGACCAGTTCCTGCGTGAAGAGCAAAAGGGCACGGATGTCGCCGCCATGGAGATCAACCTCGGCCATGTGCTGGTGCTGGTGCCTGAAAACGCCACCCCCACGCAGGTGGCCGAGCGGCAGGCACGGGCACAGCGGGCGGCCGACAAGGTGCGCGCGGGCGAAGACTTTGCAGCGGTGGCCCGCGAGTTCTCCGATGCGCCCGAAGGCCAGCGCGCTGGTGGATTGCTGGGCCTGCGGCCTGCGGATCGTTATCCGGAGCTGTTTGTGAACTCCACCCTCGGCCTGCCGGTGGGCTCCATCGTGGGCCCGGTGCGCTCGCCAGCGGGTTTTCACGTGCTCAAGGTGGTGGAACGTGTGACGGCGGGTATGCCGACCACCGTAGTGCAAAACCATGCGCGCCACATCTTGCTGCGCACGGGCCCCCAGTTGTCCGAAGCCGCTGCCGCCGCGCGGCTGGCCGACTACCGCCGCCGCGTGCTGGCGGGGCAGGCCGACTTTGCAGCCCTGGCGCGCGAGCATTCACAGGACGGCAGTTCCAAGGAGGGCGGCGACCTCGGCTGGGCCAACCCGGGCCGGTATGTCCCCGAGTTCGAGCAAGCGCTGGACGCCCTCAAGCCCGGTGACATCAGCGAACCCCTGGTTTCGCGTTTTGGCGTGCACCTGATCCAGCTGCTCGAACGCCGCGAGGCCAAGCTCACCCAGCGCGAGCAGCGCGACATGGCACGCAACGTGGTGCGCGAGAAGAAACTCGACGAGGCCTATGCCACCTGGGCGCAGGAGTTGCGCGGGCGCGCGTATGTCGAGTACCGCGAGCCACCCCAGTGAGTGCAGCGCACACGAGCTCCAAGCACTCTCAGACACGACAACAGGTAAGGCCGCGTTGAAACACATTCCCCGCAAGCGCTTCGGACAGCATTTCCTGTCCGACCAGGGCATCATCGACGGCATCGTGCAGGCCATTGCGCCGCTGCCCGGCCAACCCATGGTCGAGATCGGGCCCGGTCTGGCCGCGCTGACGCAGCCCCTGGTGGAACGCCTGGGGCACCTCACGGTCATCGAACTGGACCGCGACCTGGCGCTGCGCCTGCGCCTGCATGGCCAGCTCGACGTGATCGAGTCGGACGTGCTCAAGGTGGACTTCACCGCACTGGCGCAGACCCTGCGTGACAAGGCAGGACAGCCCGGTTTGCGGTTGCGCGTGGTGGGCAACCTGCCCTACAACATCTCCACACCCATCCTGTTCCATCTGCTGGGTCATGTGCAGGTCATTGAAGACCAGCATTTCATGCTGCAAAAGGAAGTGATCGACCGCATGGTGGCCAGCCCCGCCACGGGCGACTACGGTCGCCTGTCGGTGATGCTGCAATGGCGCTACGCGATGGAAAACGTGCTGTTCGTGCCGCCCGAGAGCTTCGACCCGCCGCCACGCGTGGACAGCGCCGTGGTACGCATGGTGCCGCATGCAGAGCCTGCGGCCTTGTCTGTGCCGCTGCTGGAAGAGCTGGTGCAGGTCGCCTTCAGCCAGCGCCGCAAGCTGCTGCGCCACACGCTGGGCCGCTGGCTCGAAGCACGCCAGTTCGCTGGTGAATTCGATACCCAGCGCCGTGCCGAGGAAGTGCCCGTGGCTGAATACGTGGCCCTGGCGCAGAATTGCTCTTAAATTGATAGCTGGCAGCGCTTGTTGAATGGGTGCTGGCGGTCTATGGGGCAAAAAAATGGGGTGCAGTGCACCAGCATCATCCGCATCAATGGCAGGAAAAGAGGCCTGCCTCGGGTGTGGCAGGCGCTTGATTCAACTCTGCCCTCGACGATGGGCGACATACCATGCCAGAGACACCGCGCAAGGGCCGCCCCGCCGCGCTGGTGTCGTCCCCCTTCCCGGCGAAGCCGAGAGAAGGGGGAAGCGGCGTAGCCGCTCAGGGGGATGTACCGAGTTATGCGGCGCTGAGCCAATACCCGGCATTGAAAGGGCTGCTCATGCGCAGCGCCATGGGCGACACGTCCACAAGCTTGTCGGTGGGCATCTTTTCAGCGGGTTCGCCGTTGATCTCGATGCCTTCCACGGCCTGGGTGTCGCTAGCCTCGTTCGCCCGTTCTGCTTGGCTGGTGGATGCAGAACGGGCTACAGAAAAGAATAGAAACACCGGAAGGGGATCTTGCGATCACCCCAGTAGTCGGCTGCATCACGGAAGATGTCGAGCAGCTGCTCGCGCGCTTCCTTGTCGAACTTGCCCGTGGCAGGAATCTGCTCCAGCACCACGATGAAACCAGGCTGCGGGCCTGATTTGTGCAAGGGGTCTGTCATGCAGTCGTACAACGCATCGAAGTTCTTGCCGAAGTGCGACGGGAACGTGAATTGGGCGGCAATCAGGTCCAGCACATCCTGCTTGGACTGCGCGTGAGCCAGATTGGCGTACAAGAAATGGTGACCCATGGAGGTGGCCGCATCTTGCAGGTCCTGCACGCGGAAGGCGCGAATGGACTGCACGATGTTGGTGCGCACGCCACGCAGTGGCGTTTCCAGGTCTTTACGAAGTGGCGTCTGCATCTCCGCTACTCTTTCTTTATAAAGTCCACAAACTTCTGGCATCTCACAGGCTGCAGGATGCGGCCTGTGAATGGGGAATTCAATGGGGCGCGGCGTACGCTTTCAGGGATGGGCTGGCGGGCGTACGACGCATTGGGGTTACTCGACGATCTCGCGAAAACTGGCGTAGTGGTCGCTGGTGTAGTAGCAGGCATCCGGCATCCGGGGCTTGCCGCCACACACTATGCGCCGGGCTCCCCGGTCGCGCGATCCTGGTGTTCTGACGGTGTATTCACGGTAGTAGCCCCGCTTTTGGGCGGGCAACAGCCGCTCGCGATTGCCAAAAACCGATCCGTCCTTGTCGTACGGAAAGGGCCCGCCCTCACGGATCAGCGCATACGTTGTCCGCCCTTGGGGCGGCAACTCGGCCAGTGCGATGGGGGTGATGGACCCGTCGGTGGACGGGGATTTCCGGGCATGTCCCGCGACCGGAGACAGCACGAAAGCAACACCCAAAACACACAATAACCCTGCCTTGCGCGCCCGGGTGGCTACAGCCTTCAGCATCAACGAACCTTTCAGAAACTACGGGTTAACCCGAAATTTCGACCCGCTAGTGTCGCTCAACGCTCCCCAAAAAGCAAGCGTCTGCACAAAGATTGGGCAGACGCTGAAGGGCTTTGCAAGGGTTTTAAGTTAGCGCTTGCTATTCTTTTAAGGCTTACCGCAAGGCGTTGGCATCGGCCACGGTGAGGGCTGTCATGTTCACAATACGACGCACGGTGGCACTGGGTGTCAGGATATGAACCGGCTTGGCAGCGCCCAGCAGCACGGGGCCGATGGCAATGCCGCCACCTGCTGCGGTCTTGAGCAGGTTGTAGGCAATGTTGGCGGCGTCGATGTTGGGGAACACCAGCAAGTTGGCGTCGCCGGTCAGCTCGCTGCTGGGCATGAGCGCCGAGCGGGCCTTGCCGTCCAGCGCCACGTCGCCATGCATTTCACCGTCCACTTCCAGCCAGGGGGCCTGCTGGCGCAGCAGTTCCAGCGTCCGGCGCATCTTCACAGCGCTGGGGCTGTTGCTGGTGCCGAAGTTGGAGTGCGACAGCAGCGCCGCCTTGGGCTTGATGCCAAAGCGCATCATTTCCTCGGCGGCCAGGGCGGTGATCTCGGCCAGCTCCTGTGGCGTGGGGTCGTAGTTGACGTGCGTGTCCACCAGGAACACCTGGCGGCCTGGCAGCATCAGGCCGTTCATGCAGGCGTACACCGGCACATCCTGCTCGGTGCTGTCGGCGCCGCCTGCATGCTTGCCGATGACCTGGTCGATGTACATCAGGTGGTTGGCGGTGGTGCCCCAAGTACCGCAGATCAGGCCGTCCACTTCGCCCTTGTGCAGCATCATCGAACCGATGAGCGTGAGGCGGCGGCGCATCTCGATCTTGGCAACCTGCTGGGTGATGCCCTTGCGCTCGGTCATGCGGTGGTAGGTCTGCCAGAAGTCGCGGTAGCGGTGGTCGAAGTCGGTGTTGACCACGTCGTAGTCCACGCCTTCCTTCAGGCGCAGGCCAAACTTTTCGATGCGCTGGGCAATGATGGCGGGGCGGCCGATCAGCGTGGGGCGCGCCACCTTTTCGTCCACCACGATCTGCGCAGCACGCAGCACGCGTTCTTCTTCGCCCTCGGCATAGGCCACCCGCTTCTTGGCGGCATTGCGGGCCGCGTCGAAGATGGGCTTCATCGTCGTGCCCGAGGCATACACAAAGGTCTGCAGCCGGTCGCGGTACGCGTCCATGTCAGCGATGGGGCGCTGTGCCACGCCGCTGTCCATGGCGGCCTGGGCCACGGCGGGCGCGATCTTCATCATCAGGCGCGGGTCGAACGGCTTGGGAATCAGGTACTCGGGCCCGAAGGTCAGCTTCTCGCCCACGTAGGCGGCGGCCACCACCTCGCTTTGTTCGGCCTGTGCCAGCTCGGCAATCGCGTGCACCGCGGCAATCTCCATCTCATCGGTGATGGTGGTGGCACCGCAGTCCAGTGCTCCACGGAAGATGTATGGGAAGCACAGGACGTTGTTCACCTGGTTCGGATAGTCCGAGCGGCCCGTGGCCATGATGATGTCGTTGCGCACGCTGTGCGCCAGCTCGGGCGTGATCTCGGGGTTGGGGTTGGCCAGCGCGAAGATCACCGGGCGCTCGGCCATGGTGGCCACCATCTCGGGTTTGAGCACGTTGCCGGCCGACAGGCCCAGGAACACGTCCGCCCCCACCATCACCTCGGCCAGCTTGCGCGCGTCGGTCTTCTGCATGAACTGGCGCTTGTCGTCGTCCATCAGCTCTTCGCGGCCTTCATACACCACACCAGCCAGGTCGGTGACGAAAACGTTCTTGCGCTGCACGCCCACCTTGAGCAGCAGATTCAGGCAGGCCAGGGCCGCCGCACCCGCGCCGCTGGTGACCAGCTTCACGTCTTCGATCTTCTTGTTGGCGACCTTGAGCGCATTCACGACGGCAGCCGCCACCGTGATCGCCGTACCGTGCTGGTCGTCGTGGAAGACCGGAATCTTCATGCGCTTGCGCAGCTCGCGCTCCACATAGAAGCAGTCGGGAGCCTTGATGTCTTCGAGGTTCACGGCGCCAAAGGTCGGCTCCAGTGCCGCAATCACCTCTACCAGCTTGGCGGGGTCCTTCTCGTCGATCTCGATGTCGAACACGTCCACGCCCGCGAACTTCTTGAACAGGACGGCCTTGCCTTCCATCACCGGCTTGGAGGCCAGCGCACCAATGTCGCCCAGGCCCAGCACGGCCGTGCCGTTGCTGATCACGGCGACCAGGTTGCCGCGCGAGGTGTAGCGGAAGGCGTTGGCCGGGTCCTTCACGATCTCTTCGCAGGGCGCGGCCACGCCGGGCGAGTAGGCCAGCGCGAGATCGTGCTGGTTGATCATCTGCTTGGTCGCGGCAATCGCCAGCTTGCCGGGCTTGGGAAACTCGTGGTACTCGAGAGCGGCACGGCGCAACTGGGCACGCTTGTCGGAATCGTTGTTGTTCTGGGCCGTGGTGTTCTCGGGCATTCAGTGTCTCCAACTCAGGGGTGAGGGGCCAAAACCGTACTCCAGCGGGTCTGCAGCAGGCTGTCAGCTTTGTAAGGGTCTGCGATTGTAGGGGGATGTGCGTAAAAACCCTAGTAAGCGAATCTGCTTACAGAGGGGCTGTTTGCCCATTGATTGTGTCGTGCGGGCAGGGTTTTGAGACCTCCGTATCCATGCACAAAAGCTATGAAGTGTTTTGCTTTTTGATGGGTAAGACCTCGGCATCCGAAAACGGGTCGCTTCATGGGCTCTTCTTGCGCCAAAAGACGGCATGCCACGCCAGCCATGCGCATTTGCATGGCTGGCCTTCAAACCCACTGGCACGGCACAAAACGAAAAAAGGCCCCACGTGGGGCCTTTTCGTCGAAAAGTGGATGCTGGTGCTTCAGCGGCTGCTCGGGAAGCTGAACACCGCCCCCTCACGCACGCCCGCCGAGGGCCAGCGCTGCGTGATGGTCTTGCGCTTGGTGTAGAAGCGTACGGCGTCGGGACCGTAGGCGTGCAGGTCGCCGAACAAGCTGCGCTTCCAGCCGCCGAACGAGTGGTAGGCAACCGGCACGGGCAGGGGCACGTTCACGCCCACCATGCCGACCTGGATGTGGTCGGTGAAGTAGCGGGCGGCCTCGCCGTCGCGGGTGAAGATGCAGGTGCCGTTGCCGTACTCGTGGTCGTTGATGAGCTGCATGGCTTCCTGCAGCGTCTTCACGCGCACCACGCCCAGCACGGGGCCGAAGATTTCTTCCTGGTAGATCTTCATGCCGGGCTTGACGTTGTCAAACAGGCAGGCGCCCAGGAAATAGCCGTTCTCGTGGCCTGCCGCCACCTTCACGCCACGGCCGTCCACAACCAGCGTGGCGCCTTCGGCCACGCCGCTGTCCACATAGGCCTTCACCTTCTCGAAGTGGGGCTTGGTGACCAGCGGGCCCATGTCGTTGCTGTTGTCGGTGCCGGGACCGACCTTCATCTTGGCGATCTCGGTCTTGAGGCCCGCGATCACGGCGTCACCCACTTCGTCGCCCACGGCGACCAGCAGCGGGATGGCCATGCAGCGCTCGCCACACGAGCCGTAGGCCGCGCCCATCAGCGCGCTCACTGCGTTGCCTACGTCGGCGTCGGGCATCAGCACGGCGTGGTTCTTGGCACCGCCCAGGGCTTGCACGCGCTTGCCGTGTTTGCAGCCTTCGGCGTAGATGTATTCGGCAATGGGGGTGGAGCCCACAAAGCTCACGGCCTTGACGCGGGGGTCGCGCAGCAGCGTGTCCACGGCCAGCTTGTCGCCGTTGACCACGTTGAGCACGCCGGGCGGCAGGCCCGCTTCCAACGCGAGCTGGGCGATGAACAGCGTGGAGGAGGGATCGCGCTCCGAAGGCTTGAGCACAAAGGTGTTGCCGCAGGCCACGGCCATGGGCCACATCCACAGCGGCACCATGGCCGGGAAGTTGAAGGGCGTGATGCCTGCGGTGACGCCCAGCGCCTGGAACTCGGACCATGAGTCGATGCTGGGGCCCACGTTGCGGCTGTGCTCGCCCTTGAGCAGTTCGGGCGCGTAGCTCGCGTATTCGACGTTCTCGATGCCGCGCTGCAACTCGCCGTGCGCGTCGGCCAGCACCTTGCCGTGTTCGGCGGTGATCAGGGTGGCGATCTTGTCGGCGTTTTCTTCCAGCAGCACTTTCAGCTTGCTCATCACGCGCGCACGCTTGAGCGGCGGCGTGTTGCGCCAGGCCGGAAACGCGGCCTCGGCCGAGGCAATGGCCGCCTCGACCGTGGCCTGGCTTGCCAGGGCCACGCTGGTGGTGGACAGGCCGGTGGCGGGGTCAAACACGGGCTGCGTACGGGCGGTGTCGGCGACGATCTGGCCGTCGATCAGGTGGCCGATGGTGGTGGTGACGTTTTTGTCGTGGTTCATGGTGATTTCAAGTAAAAAGTGCCACAAGCGCTAGTGAAACATGCGCTGATAGCTATCAAATTTATAGTATTCAAGCCGCAGCAGCCTGGGGCTCCAGCGCGGGCAGCACATGCCCCAAGGCGCGGTCGATGAACTCCTGCTTCTCGCCCACCGGGGCAAAGTAGTGCAGCACTTCGCGCGCGGCGTCCAGCCCCTTGAGGCGGGCGATCAGCCACGCCACCAGGTACTGCGAGGCCAGGCACCCGCCCGCCGTGGCCACGTTGCCGTGGGCCGCAAACGCGCGCGGCACCACGTCCACGCCCGACTCAACCACCCACGGCTTGCTGGTCAGGTCCGTACAGGCGGGCGTGCCGCTCAGCAGGCCCAAGCGGCTGAGCAGGAAGGTGCCAGAGCACTGCGCCGCCAGCAACTGGCGGGCGGGGTTCAGCACCCTTAGCTGTTCCATCAGCGCGGGGGTGTTGGCCACCTCACGCGTCTTCATGCCGCTGCCCACCAGCACCGCGTCGGCCTCAGCCAACTGGCTCAGGTCTTCGTGCGCGTCGATGGTCAGCCCGTTCATGGACGTGATGCGGGGCGTGGGGCTCGCAATGCGCACCTGCCAGTCCTTGTCGCCCAGCAGCGCGATGCGATTGAGCATGCCAAATGCCACCAGCGAATCCAGGTCGTTGAAGGCATCGAAGGTGAGGATGGAAATGCGCATGGAGGGGCAGGCTGGCTGGCGAAGGAAGCTCAGGCGGTTTCTTGCAAGGCGTCGCCCAGGGCGCTAATCAGGCGGTCGATTTCGGCCTGGGTGCTGATGAACGGCGGTGCCAGCTGGATGGTGTCGCCACCGTAGCGCACGTAAAAGCCCTTCTTCCAGCAGTTCATGGCGATCTCATAGGGGCGCTTGGCAGGCTCGCCGGGCAGCGCCGCAATGGTGAAGCCGGCCGCCAGGCCAAAGTTGCGGATGTCGGCCACATGCTTGGCGCCCTTGAGGCTGTGCACAGCCTGCTCGAAGTACGGGGCCAGCGCCTTCACGCGGCCGACCATGTCTTCGTTTTGCAGGATGTCGAGCGCCGCAATGCCCGCCGCGCAGGCCACGGGGTGGGCCGAGTAGGTGTAGCCGTGCGGGAATTCGAGCATGTACTCCGGCCCGCCCGCGGCCATGAAGGTGTCGTAGATTTCCTTGGTAGCCACCACGCCGCCCAGCGGCTGCGCGCCGTTGGTGACCTGCTTCGCAAAGTTCAGGATGTCGGGCGTCACGCCGAAGGCTTCGGCACCCGTCCAGGCGCCGCTG